>JAAUTT010000421.1 GCA_012031335.1 Bacteroidales bacterium
AATCACCCTTTGCAACACATTAATGATTGTTGTTATTAATTTACTTTTATCACTTTACATATCTTATTAAATAGAACCGACGTTATTTTATTAAAAGACAAATTTACATTTTTACCTTTAGAAAATTACTTTAGGTTTGTAATCTAAATTTCGTAACCTTGAATACAGAGTATTTTATAGCAAAACGCTTATCTACAGGAAAGGAAGCAAAACGATATGTTTCGCGTTCAATAGTACGATTTGCTTCTGTAAGTATAGCTTTAGGACTGGCGGTTATGATTATTACCGTTGCTGTGGTTACAGGTTTTAAAAATAAAATTACCCATAAAGTATTTGGCTTTGGGTCACATATTCAAATTGTAAACTTCGACAGCAATACTTCATTCGAAACCATACCTATAACACGAAACAATGCTGTTGTAGAAGAAATTCAAAAATTACCTGATGTTAAGCATATTCAAGCTTTTTCCACTAAACCGGCAATTATAAAAACTTCGTCCGAAATCCAGGGTATTGTATTGAAAGGGGTAGATAAAGATTTTGACTGGACCTTTTTCAGAGAGAACCTTATTTCAGGAAAAGTAATTGACATTAGCGACTCTGTCACAAATAATATTTTAATATCCAAACATATCGCTTCATTATTAAAACTTAAGACCGGCGATGACATTGCCATGTATTTCATACAAGATCCTCCACGAATGAGAAGACTTACAATCTCGGGCATTTATGAAACCGGCCTGGAAGAATTCGACAAATTATTTGTAATTGGGGATATAAAACACATTATAAAACTAAATGATTGGAATAATAATGAAATTACTGGCTACGAAATTGCTCTGACTAACTTTAGAAAGATTGACGAAGTGCACCATAAAATAATATCGAGTGTAGGTTTAAAGCTTAATCCGGATGGATCTGGTTTAAAGGTGACCGATATTAAGGAAAAATACACACAGATTTTCGACTGGCTGAATCTCCAGAATATGAATGTTTGGATAATTCTTGCTCTTATGTTATTGGTAGCCGGATTTAACATGATTTCGGGTTTGATTATTCTTATCCTGGAACGTACCAATATGATTGGATTACTGAAATCAATCGGAGCAGATAATGTTTTTATTGGCAGAATATTTCTGGTTCAGTCTGCCTTTTTAATCGGGAAAGGGCTTATCTGGGGCAATTTAATTGGTATAGCTGTTTGTCTTCTTCAATTCCACTTCCATTTAATTCCGTTGGATCAGGGTTCTTATTTCCTGGACAGTGTACCAATAAATTTGAACATTTTTCATATTCTTTTGCTAAATATAGGAACAGCAGTGCTTATTATGTCCATACTTATTATTCCATCTCTGATAATTTCGAGAATAACTCCCGAAAACACTCTTCGGTTTAATTAAGATATTTATTTTAAAGAACACAAGTGATCTTTAATTCACAAATAACTAATTTAAAAAACAGGTTAATACTACCCCTTCCCGGGAAAAATGTACAATTTCGCATGGCTCCTACATACCGACCTTTGATGGACGAGTCAGGAAATAGAAATAAGGCCGGGGTAACCATTCTTTTGTATCTTAAGGAAGGTAATATTCATTTCCCACTTATTGAACGTCCTGTTTATAATGGTGTCCACAGCGGACAGATAAGTTTTCCGGGAGGTAAAACCGAAGCAGGGGATATAAGCATGATTGATACATCACTGCGTGAATGCCGTGAAGAAATCGGAGTGAATTCAACCCATGTTAAAGTATTAGGTACTCTTACTGAACTTTATATTCCGGTAAGTAAATTCGAAGTATACCCGGTGGTTGCTTATCTGGAAGAGTACACCGGTTTTATTCCGCAACCTGGTGAAGTTTCTTCCATTTTAGAAGTTCCATTAAATTTAATCCTTTCGGAAACAATACTGGAGGAAAAAAAAGTTCTCTACAATGGGATTGAAGAAACCATCCCTTTTTACAATATATTTGGTAAAATGGTCTGGGTGCTACTGCTATGATTTTAAGTGAATTTGTATGCGTTTGGAAGGAATCGTGCCGTTAATTTATTCAGAGACCAGGTTTTTATAATGCTCAAACCGTTCCATAATCTGTTTTACAAACAAATAAGTCTCCCTACCTTTGGCATATCCATGTTTTACCTCTTCCAGACGAAATATTTCGGGTTTGGATTTACTAAGCAAACATGAATCCACATTTTGATCCCATTTCTGAGCATCTTTGCCAACTTTAGAAGCAATATTTACTGCATCAAGAATATGTCCCCAACCTATATTATAGGACGCGAGAATAAATTTTATTCTTTCCTGGCTGTCGGGAATTTTAGGAGCAATTTGTTTATCTAGGAGTTTAATATACTTTACACCGGCTTCAATTTGTTTTTCCACTGAGGAGGTTGAATCAACACCGAAATATGCTCGTGTAGCAGGCATCAATTGCATTAATCCATAAGCACCTGCGTGCGATTTAACTCTTGGATTAAATCGCGATTCCTGGTAAATTAAAGATGCAAGTAAACGCCAGTCCCAATTTATAACTGCACTGTATTTTTTTATTAATTCGTCGTAACGGGAAATTTTCCCTTCACGAACACTTATATATCGCTGATTAATATTCGAATAATTATCCCTTTTTCGAAATATTTTGTGGTACTTCACAACAAACTGCGCGGATGACCGGTAATAAGAAAGCCAGTCATTGATTTTTCGTTGTAATTCTATACTCTTTTTGCGGAATATCCAGGACACTGAATTATTTTCACTCAATACCGCCGAAAAGTCGAGCTCCGGATAATCCTTTGCCATTAGTTTGGCTTGTTCGTAATTACACATAGTAAAATCCAGTTCATTGGCGGCTACCAACTCTACCAGTTGTTCGGAACTATACCCAGGCATTTCAAAGAATTTGAATCCTTGTGGTTTTTTTTCGTTAAGCTTATTCAATGTTTCAGAAAAGGCACTCCGCAAAGGAACATAAATATTCTTACCTTTTAAGTCGAAACTTGCAGTATCTGCCTTCTGCTCATTTTTACGCTGAACTAACACATGCTTGGTACTATAAAGCGGTATGCTGTAGCTTACAATATCTTTCCGGAATTCGGAAGGTGATTGGCTTTTTGCAATAATATCCGCTTCACCATCATATAATGCCTGAAAATCGTTGTCTATATTATCACTTACAATAACCTCTATCTCCATTCCAAGAAACTGGCCCAATTGTTTCAGCATTTCAAACTGAAACCCCATGGGTTCCCCTTTATAAATAAAATAATCAGTGCTGTTTTGTTCTATAATGACAGTCAACCTTTGACGATCTTTAATCTGTGGAAAATCGTCGGGTGATTCCTGAGAATAGTTTTAATTCTCTGTTGTGTGAGCAAGTCGTTAAGATAAGGCATACAAACAAGCATAAGAATAATTTCATCTTATATATTTTCAATATCTCCATAACGATACAAAGTTACTAATTACACCCAAACGCGTAATTACCTTTTTACTAACTAACAATTTTTGAGGATGGAAGATTAAATTATACTTGAAGAATTTTATCAATCATAGAAATTCCATGATAAACCATATAATAACATCCGTGAATTACTTGGATAGTGAAGAACTGTAAAATAATCTCTTGTAAGTAGGTCTGCATTAACATGTTCAAACTTGATATAAAATCTCATTCGTTTTAATTTAAAGTTAATGAAAGCATCAATAAAAGGATAATTTCCAAGCTTCTTTTGTCTTTGATTATAAAATACACCCAAATCGGGCGAAAAACCATTTGCATAATAAGAGGTAAAATAACGAGCGTCAAACCCCACCTGTGTTGTAAGTACCCTTTTAAAAAGTTTTAATTCGACATAGCTTGAATTATAAGCAGAGATTAGAGGCAGAGGAAATACCCTGTCATTGCTTGTAATTTGAAGCATACCTTTTAAAGAAGAATGAAATATACCTGCATGAAAACCTTTGGAAATAGAAGCCTCAAGAATCGACACTTCTTCATTACTTTGAACAGGCATGGCAATAGAATCAAAATAAACAGGGGAAGACAACAATGAATAATTAAAATCGGCTGAAAGTTTAGCTGCTGGCCAGAAAAATTCAAAACCAGTATGGATCTCCTTAACAGGAATAAATCCATTATTCCATTTATAGTGATTTGAATAATAACTGTCGTAAAAATAACCAGGTTTAAACCTGGAAATATCTAGTAAAACATTAAAATATGGGCTTTGAGAATTTTTACCTAATTTGTTGTTCATTTTACCATGCAGATAAAGATCACCTGCCTTATATCCTGTAAAAAAATAATCAGCATTAGCATTCAGGAGAAAAAAAGATTTTATTCCAATAGATATTCCACCTGTAAAAGCGAGATTATTGTAACTATTGTCGGAGTAATTATTAATAAAAGAAGTATCTGTAATATTTCCCAAACTGTTTTTTAACAAAATTCGTATCGGGTTGAATGGTATATTTAAATTTATCATAAATGCTTTTCAAACCCGCTCTGATTAAATATCGGAGGTTCGTCAGGGTTTTGCTTACCTAGTAAAATCTCTATACTATTACTTAACCGAAAAAAATAGAGTGAATCATTAGTAACAACCGAATCATTATTAAATTGTGAATACATTTTAAATGGCACAGAGCTGGCAACACCTTCGTTATCTATATAATTCCTTTTATTCCTATCAAATTCCAATGTATGGAGCAGTCCAATTCCACTAAATTTTCGAACAGAATCCCTATTTTCTTTGTCAAGTAAGTTCCGTACTCCGGCTAAATTAAATCTTTGATTAAGAAAAATATAGGTATTACGGATATTAGAATTTGCATCCGGTAATGTAACTGGATAAACTGAGCCCTTGTCTTTATCATTTAGAAATAAAGTATCATTAGCTATTCCTCCATTTTCCTGATTTTTTAAAGTATTATAACTTACAACGAAATTCATGGAATAATAATCTCCGTCATAGCTGGAGAAAAGAGATAAAGCATTAGCAGATGATTTTTGTCGTTGATATAAACCATTTGATCCATGAAGATCAAGTAAGGTTCCAACATTCAGATTTTTGTTAACGTTTTGAGTATGCAAAAAACGAATAGATTGTAGATCAACACTTTTTGTTCC
>JAAUTT010000422.1 GCA_012031335.1 Bacteroidales bacterium
CCCCTCAATAAATTCTCGACATTCGAAAAAGGCCAGGGGGACCTCCTTTACATTACACCAAACCTTTATATGTAGCCGATATAAGGTCTAATGCCCATGTATAAGAGAAGTTTTGCAGGTTGAAATTGAAGTCATTTATCCCATCTTGTACAATCGTGTAGTTGTGCGGTATACGATCCTGAAGTTTCATGTCTTCCCACAGTTTAGTCCCTGGTACTGCATGTAAGGGAACCACCTGATAAAACGTGGGGTTTATTTCAATAAATTTTTGGGAGTCTGCTTTGGCAACTTCCCCGGTCTGACTATCCCATCCAATTATGAGCGACCCGAGCGTATTAATTCCATTGGAGTGCAACTGCAAGAATAAGTCTTCAATTTCACCTGTTCTTTTTGTTAATCCCTCACTGGAAACTACATCGTCATTGAACGATTCTACCCCTATAAAAATGGTGCCAATACCACATGCAATAAGCTCCTCTATGGTATAATTCTGAATTGATTTAACCGAAGCGAACACCGTAAGCAATATAGCTTGTTTCTTTAAGTCGCTTTGCTCGAAATGTTTCTTAAACTCGAGCACCTTCTTTTTATCGAGCAGAAAGTCTTCATCATAAATTATAGCCGATTGTACTTTCGGATATTTCTTGTTTTGTTCCTGCAAACACTTGAAAAGTGCCTCTCCGGAAAACAGGGATACGTATTTTCTGTTGAACTGACCGGAGGTTGCACAAAATGAACAGCCATAAACACATCCGAGTCCGTTAACCAGAATAATTTGCTTAAAAAGTTCTATGCGTGTTCTGAAAAAACTATTTTTCGATGGAAGAAGATCCTGCTTTAATTCAGAGGCGTTTTTTATGTTCCATTTATCACAGATTAACGAATTCATGAAACTTAAACCTTCTCCAAAACTAATGAAATCTGCATGTTCTTTGAGCTTTTTAGAAATTTCAAATGGTTCTTTAAATATGGCAGTCCCATATCCTCCAAGAACAACAGTAATTTCAGGATGATTTTGCTTGAGCTTTTCAGGTGTTATTTTTTGGGAATGTGTACGCACCGTGTTCCATCAAACAAGCGAAGATCATCTGTTAACATTCGTCCCTCTTTTTCATATTGCCTGTGCAAACCGGTGCAGGGAATAGGGGTTAATATATAAAAACGTGGAATAGGTATTTTATTCCGGTAGATGAACGAAAATGTTTCCCTTATAGATTGTTCGGTATCATAATCGGTTCCGACAATCATTTCGGTACTAACCGTTATACCTGAATTTGAAAGTGTTTGAATATACTCCTCATGTTTATTGGCTTTAAGCCATGGTTTATTGAGACTATCAATGGCATCCTGCTGAATGCTTTCGACTCCAAAGCTCATTAAATCACAGCCCGATTCCCTCACAAGTTGTAACAGCTCAGCATTATTGGCCAAATGAATAGCACACTGACTGGCCCATTTCATTTTCAGAGGCTTTATTTTTTCACAAAGTTCTCTTAGATATGCTGGATTTGATACAATATTATCGTCGATTAAATAGAAGCGTTTGTAGCCAAGTCGTTTCACTTCTTTTATGTCGCGAATAACATCACCGACCGGACGGAAAATGTAACTGCCTTCATACAAACAGGCGATGGAGCAGAAAGAGCAGGTAAAAGTACATCCCCGGCCAGCTTGTACAGGCAGCATGGTTCCAATATTTTTTTTAGTAAGTAATTCGTAGCGTGGAACGGGTAGGTTATTCAAATCCTTTATTTTATAATTGTAAAGAGGCTGAACAGAGCCGGTTTCCTCATAATCCTGCAGCAATTTGGGATATGAAATTTCAGCATCGCCAATTACCACCGAGTCTACATGTTTCATAGCTTCTTCAAATGCAATGGAAGCCATGTACCCACCCATCACTACAATTTTCTTCCGTTTTCTAAATTCGGCAGCAATTTCCAAACCCCGAAATGTTGCATGCCCCATAGTTCCTATGGCCACAATATCTGCCTTTACTTCAAAATCTATCTCATCAACAACTTCAATTAAAAGCTCAACATCCCAATGAGGTGGCGTGTATGCTGCCAGAAGAGGAAAAGCCAAACCCGGAAGATTAATTTTCCTTTGCTTGCATAGTTTCCCGTACTCTGCATATTGAGTGGGTTGTATGAAAAGAATTTTAGGCATACCTCTTCGCTTCTTTAATTTTTTCTTTGTACTGTTTTGCGACTCGATATCCTCCGACCATCATTTCAGCAACATAGATGGTCTATAAGTAGTTATATACATCCATAATACCCGTGGACTATACAATATGGCATTGTAAGCTTTCAAAATTTCTTTGTAGAAATCGGGAACCGAAAGCTTTGTTGGTCGTACAGAAATATGTGCCAGATCCCACTGAGGGTAATTCTGTTTGTCTATTATAATATCCTCCTCGGGAAAACTGATCCGGGTTTTTGGTAATGGAGTGAGAGGCTGCAGGTTGATAAAGTAAATTTTTAATTCTTTCAAAACCTTAACCATATGGCGAAAATCTTTCTTGTCCCAATCGGGAGGAATAATTATGGTAGCATAAACCTCCAGGTTTTCCTTATGGAGTATAGCCATCGTTTGCTTATACATTTCCACTGAGCACTTTTTATTGTAATCATCGAGCTCGTTTTCGTAGAAGCTTTCGAAACCTACAATTACCGTTCGCAAACCTGTTTTCGCCAATTTGTGCATCAATTCAGGATTATGGGCAATAAAATCAGCGCGCCCATAAACCAGATAATGTTTCTTTATATTGCGTTGTGTTACTTCATATATAAATTCCTCAAGCCACTTTGCGTTTACAAGAAAATCATCATCGACTATATAAACTTCTGTTTCCTTTATTTGCTCAAGTTCGGTTATTACCTCTTTTACCGAACGCTGGTGATATTTTCCTGCTGTGATAATTCTACAGAAGCAAAATGAACATTGATACGGACATCCAAAAGAAGTTTTTATGAGAGCAACTTTGTTATGAAATATATAGAAATATTTATCCCTATACTGAGCTACAGCGTTCCTGTCGGGAAAGGGAACAAAAAAATCCATTTCTGGCAGGGTTGCAGCATCCAAAGAATCGTTTAGCTGAAAAACGCCGGAAGGAAGGCCGGTATTGTGTTCTATATGATTCAATAGCGGAGTAAAGACGGTGGTAGCATTTCGAACAACTCTAAAATCAATGGCAGGATGATTAAAATGTTCGGGACAAACCTCGCAATGCACACCTCCAAACAACAGTACTTATATTTGGAAAATAGTGTTTGGCTGTTTCGCAATAAGAAATCATGGCAGAAACATTGCTAATGTAGCCACTTACACAAAGCACATGGGGTTTATGCTCGAGAACAAACGAATCAAATGATCTTTTCTCAAGTATCATGTCAACTATTACCACCGAATCGGATTCCCGTTTTAACGCGCTTAAAATTTCAAGTTCGAGGGGTTCAACAATCATTAAATGTTGAAGTCCTATTGTTTCCGGAGAGGGCTTTGGTCGCACCATTAATATTTTCATGAGTCCACCTCCTTAAATGCGTTCGTATTTTCAAGCTTTCTCCTATATTCGAGCATCGGACTGCACAAACTTAAAATTTTATGGAATAGTTTTATACTATGATGTGCTTCCATATACAAAGGCTTTGGATAGCCACCCATCCTCATTTTTGCTATTTCGGCCGTTTGTCCCAAGTCTATATAATGAGCTTTGGAATTTATTCCATCCTCTATAAGCCGGGTTAGTAAACTCAGATAGATTTGTTCTTCTTTGTTCAGGGAATAATCAATTCCCCCTAGAAAAAAGTAATACGTTTCAGCATGCAGCAAAGCTATATCCCATCCAAGAATTTTACCATTCTTCCTACAAACGGTAAGTTGGAAATCCGCAGGGAGATTCTTAAAAAAACCGAAGCTTAATTTTTCCAATTTATCACTGCTTCGTTTATAAACATTGAGGTATTGTTCATGCATTTCCTCTGTAAATTCTGTACAGGCATGCTTTTCGAACTGAAAACCTTTACCCGCCTGGAGTATTTTATTTAACCGGCGCCGGTAGTTGGAACGAACAGTACCATAATACTCGTTCCAGCTCTGATAACGGTTCTGCAAAACTATTGTTGGAAGGGTTTTACCCCAAGCTGTTGAGTTGCTGTCGGGCTTTTTTCCATATTAAGAAAAAGTTTGAATCCCTTTTCTTCTTTACAAATATGCTCTTTCAAATGAAACACCGAACTGGTATTTCCAAAAATTCCCTGGCTGGATACCGAACAGGGAATACCCACAATGTGCATTTTACCGGACTCTTCACTCTAATAAATGTAAGTAGGTCTATTTGCAAGGTATATACAATAGCAGCTGCCATTAGCCTGTTGTCCTCAAAACACATATAGTATCGCTGTTTACATGGGTTATACTGTTCTGAATGAGTAAGAAATTTCGTTTGCTGAAAATAGTTTCCGGCAAGTTCATTCCATTGCTCTGGCAATTCTGAGGCTTTGGTTGTATGTTTAAAAATAATCATTTATAAACTTGTTTCAAAGGTTGCAAATCGCCTGTATACCTCCGGTTCTGAACCGAAGCTACGTTGCAGTATTCGCTTTGCAAAGCAATTGAAGCTCTGTTTTCTTCAAATATAAAACCACCTTCGCAAACTTATATCCTCTCTCAATAAGCGCAGGCAAAGCTTTACTAATGAGCGCCAAGACAACAGGACTCCCTTGATATTCGGGTGCTATTCCTATTTCTGTGAAGCGAAACGTATCGATGTATTTTCCCATTCGAAATTTGAATACATCAAAAGCATTGATATCTCTTTGTGAGGATTTCATTTTATTGAAATCGGGATACCAAAGGAAAAAACCTACTGGTTTTCCATGAACTTCAGCAATAATCAAATTCTCATTGTCGAGAAGAAAACGGAATGGCTTAAACAGCTCCAGGTCTTCAGCCACATCGCGATTGGCCCAGTAGGGATGTTGCGTAAAAGCCAGGTTGTTTAGCTCTGTATATATTCTGGTTTCCTGTTTAATGTTTTTCTTATTCATGAACCTCACAGTTAAACCATCTATTGTTTCGTGTACTTGAATATGAATTGGCCATTTGGTATAGACGTCTAAA
>JAAUTT010000423.1 GCA_012031335.1 Bacteroidales bacterium
ATCGCCCAATTCGGGTAAAATGGTGGTTTTGATCATATGGTAAAAATAATAAGTGTTTAAAAATTTGTAATGTTCTGTTTTTCTGTAAATATCTTCTAATTTTTATTCTTTAAAAATAGAAATTTTTAGTCATTCCTGATCTTTTAAAAATAAGAATGTTCATGGTTTTTTGTAAATTGCACACATAGAAACAGCGATAATTTAACATGATCCAAACATTTCGATCGGTTTTTGCAATTCTTCTCTTTTTGGTTCTTAGTAAGCTTTCAGCTCAAAATGAACAAAAAAAGCTTGATCAGGGCGATTTGATTTTTAAATATTGTCCTACTTCCTTGTTGGATTTCGGATTTCCAAGAGTTGAGTTTGGAGCAGCGTATGTGATTAATCCAAAATTATGTTTACAATTAAAATCCGGTATAAAAATGGATTTATTTCGTCCATACGACGATTTTAAGAATGATGGTTTAAAATTAGCAGTTGAATATCAATATTATATAATTAAAAATTTATATTTAAGCGTCGAAAATGGGATAATAAAAACACATTTACAGATAAATAGTGTATCATACCACAAACGGAGAGATAGATAGAATAGAGGATTATTTTTCCATTAGCGATGAAAAAATGTTTTCTGTCACTAAATCCGGATGGGTTTTTTATATTGGAAAGCATTTTCTTGTAGATGTTTATGCCGGTATTGGAATTGAATACGGAAACCGAAAATTCAAAGACTCAGTATTTAATCCGATTAACGGAGGTGCAGATCCTGAAATATTTAATTATTTTAGTCCAACTTACTTTGAAAAGCAACAATTTGCTCCAAGATATACCGTTGGCGCCAACATAGGTTTTTATTTCAATAGAAATACATTGAAAAAATTCTTCGTCAGTTCATTTGATTAAAACTGTGGTTATGATTAAAAAGGTTTTACTCATTGTTTTGGCCTATTATGCACTACTAATACTACACAGTTGTTGCAATTGCGGACCCTATCCGATATATATAATTAATTGGTCTGATATAAGTTTAAAGAATATTGATGTTGAATATGATGGTGAATCCATAAATTTGAATCCTACAAATGATACTCTTATAGGCGACTATGGCGTTTTAATCAATTTTTCTTATAAACTGGGTTCAATGAGACCTAAATTTGATCTCATGAGTCAGGCATTTTCCTGTTCCTGTAAAGACGGTGAATATATATTAAAAAACAAAGTAAATAGAATCGAACTGGTTACCTTAAATGATTATGACTCAGTTCATTTAGCCAATTCGAACATAACAGAATACTTTTTTAGCTATCTGGCCACTGATAATAATGTTCTTCCGGAAGAAATATTATCTGTTAATGAAGCCATTGATAATGGCCCTTTTAGTACTGATATTGATGGTTACAGTGTATTAGCCCTCTTAGGAAAGAACCATAAACCTACGCTTGATAAACATATTCTTCTCAAGATTTTGGTTACTTTGGATGATTCAACTACATTGGCTGATACGACAAAATTAGTCAGACTGATATAGCGTTCAAAAAAAACATTTACCGAAAATTCTTTACAGAATTCGATCAATCTGAATCCTTAGTTAAATGATTGAGTTCGGCAAGAAGTTTTGCATTCTCCTGACGTAACTGTTTTTCTGAATTTATCAGTTTTTCCTGAATGGTTTTCCATTCATTTTTCGCGTCTCGACATTTCATCCTGGGTTGCCTTCATCTCTTCAAGGTTCTGTCTTAGTTCTTCTTCCTGTGCTTTTAGTTCTTCTGCCTGGTAATTTGCATTTTGCAGCATAGCTTCAGCAAGAGCGTTTTGCTTTTGAAAGGGCCAGTATCGATCCAATATTATCCGCTAATTTTTCAATAAAATGTATGATGTGCTGTTCAAATTCATGTAAGAATGAAATTTCAATAACGCCAAGAATAAGTTTATTATGCTTAATTGGCACAAAAATTATTTTTTTGGACTTGTCTGTCCCAGGCCGGAGGAAATTTTCATATATCCCTTAGGAACATTATCAACGATCACCGTTTCCTGATCTTTAAAACACATGCCCACATATCCTTCTCCGGGAAGAAAGCTCTGTCTGAGATCTTCCAAATCAGCGCAATAATGAGCATAAAGCTCCAGAACAACATCATTTTGATCTTTGTTATTGGCAACATACATTAGCCCTTGCTTTCCTCCCACATATTCGATGAGTTCACTTAAAAATTTTTTGGAGAGCGTCTTTACATCGTCGTTTAATTCGGCCAGTATTATCGAAAATTTGGCCAATCCTTCGGTATAAAATCGCATTTCTTTTTCCCGTATATCGCGCAACCTGATTTCTTCTTTTTGTCTTTCGACGTCCTCAATTTTTTCGTTGATGATTTTTTCACCTTCTTTTATTTTCTCTTCCAATAGAGCTTTATCCCTTTTAACCATTTCAATACGAGCCTTAATAAAGAAGTAAACCAAAAAAGCAATTGATGCAATGACCAGTAAATAGAACCACCATGTTTTCCACCAGGGAGGATAAATCCTTATCGTTAAAGATCTTCCATGTGTATTCCATATGCCATCGTTATTTGATGCAATTACCCTGAAAAGATATTTTCCCGCACTTAGGTTTGTATACATTGCAAATCGCTGTTTACCTGCATCAATCCAGTCTTTGTCAAATCCTTCGAGTTTGTATTTATATTGGTTACGACTTGTAGCGGTATAGTTGAGCGCAGCAAATTCAATGCTAAACATATTTTTCTTATGGTTCAGTCCAATAATGTTTGTTTCGTTAATGTGTTTATCAAGTGGTGACCCTTTGACCCCAATTTTCTGCGAAACATTAAATAATTTGAAGTCAGTGAAAACAATAGGTGGTATTACCGGATTATCTTTTATACTGTCGGGATGAAAAACACTAATTCCGTCAATTCCCCCGAAGATCATGCGTCCGTCTTCTAATTTAAATTGGGCATTGTATTTGAACTCATTTCCTGCCAGGCCGTCATTTTTATCGTAATTTTTAAATTCCCATATACCTTCTTTTAAAAACTTTTGGGTGTTGAGCCAACACATACCTTTTGTTGTACTTATCCACAGGTTATTATGTTCATCCATCAGCAGTCCCATAACAGCATTGGAAGGTAATCCGTTTTTGGCTGTAAAATGGGTAATCGACATATCTTGTTTTTTGATTATGTCTAACCCCCCTCCGTTTGTGCCGACAAAAACATGATCTTTGGTAAAATGGATGCATTTAATATCATTATTTGACAGGCTATTGGGATCACCTGGCTGATAGTTCAGTACTTTCACTTTACCGGTAATTTCGCTATAAACCTCAATACCTCCTCCTTCGCTGCCAAACCATATATCTCCGTTGGTATCCTGGTTAATATGCATGACCACAGTATTTCGAATGGGAATTTCTTTATTTGATCCGCTGACATAATGAGTAAATGTTTCATTTTCGGGGTTAAACATGTCAACACCTTCGCCAAGAACACCCAACCATATCCGGTTTTTGTTATCTCTTAAAATGTTCCACACATGCAGACCGCTTAAAGAAGAATGATCACCAGGGATTGTGTAATACCGCTTTACTGTATTTTTTTCGGGATTAAAAACCATAAAACCCCCATTGTATGTACCCAACAGAATATTTCCGTTCGCATCTTCATTAATGCAGACAATTACATCCGAACTTATCGAATTGGGATTACTCTTATCATGCCTGAAATGCTGAAAAGTTCCTGTTTCAATGTCAAACAGGTTTAGACCACCTCCGTCATTGCCAACCCAAACTCGTTGTTTGCTATCCTGAAAAACGGCAAGAACAGGGTTTGGCCCCAAAGATGTAATATTATCGGGATTATGGCGGTAAGACATAAATTTGTATTTATACTTATTGTAAACGTTAATTCCTCCTCCATATGTTCCAATCCAGTAAATGCCTGTATTATCGCGATAAATGCAATAAACTGCATTGGAGTTTAAACTTCCTGAATTCTTTAGGTCTTGTTGCAATATTTTAAAACCTTCAGTAATCGGATCAAAAATGTAAACACCTCCTCCATCACTTCCGATCCACCATTCTTTTTCATTCTCAAAGACCAGCCCTCCGTCGGTATGTATTACCGGAAGTATACTGTTTTGCGGTGAATAATGGTTATTGATGCCCTTTGAAGGATTAAAAATATTCAGACCTTCACCCTGGCCAAGAATTATAATATTCCCCCATTTGTCTTCATACAGTTTTTTGCGGTAGTTATTCCCCCTTTCTGATGATCATTCTTGTACACGACTTCTTTTATATCACCATTTTTGGCATCAAATTCGTAAATCTCATCATTACGGCTTGATATATAGAATTTTCCATTTCTTGTTCTCAAAACATGGGTAACTCCCTGGATTCTGAAATTTTTATACGTTTTGGTTAAATGTGAATAATGGATAATCGTTAAAGTGGCAAACCAAATGGTGGAATCTTCATTAAACCGGAATATGCCATTAACCCTGGCTTTAATGGGATTTTGAGAAGATTCATTTTCCCTGCTTATCCTTAAAATTTTATCATCCGATATATTTAACAGATTAATGCCATCGTAAGTCCTATTAATAAATTTCCGTCAAATCTTCTTCAATAGCCGTTACTGCACTGTTATCAAGGGAAAGGCTATCTTCTCTGTCGAATTTATATACCACAAAATTATATCCGTCGTATTTGTTTAATCCATCGCGGGTACCGAACCACATGAGGCCACGACTGTCTTTGTATATACATTCCACCACACTCTGAGATAATCCATGATCTGTTGTGATATAATCAAATCGGATATTCTGACCTTGCAGAAGCATATATTGAAAAATGAAAAGTGCTGATAATAAAAGAGTTTTTTATAATTTAGCGATTCTTTCATACACATTAAATATCTATGGAAATTATGAAAAAATTAGGTAAAATCCCAATAAAAAAGGTCTAAAAATAAAATTTAATAGACTTTTTGAGATTGAATAAACCGTCTATCCGTAAGCATAATACGGAATAAAAAAGAGCATTCCAGGTTATATTTTCATCCGCAATCAACTATTATCCTTACTAACCTCTTTTGTGTTTGAGAAACCATTATTTTTTAAATTTTT
>JAAUTT010000424.1 GCA_012031335.1 Bacteroidales bacterium
TATTAAAACTAATGGTTGTTGCTCCTGTTAAAGTATAAAAGCCGGATGTCTGCTTCAGTTCAACTGGTTGGGGAATAAGATGAACAGGTGTTTGTGCTGTTATTTTCAGCGTAAAAATAAGCAGAAGTAGAATGATGTTTTTTTTCATAACGCTTAACAGATTTATTTTTTATTGTTTTTAAGATACACTTTATTGCCGTTTTTATTGATATAATATTCTCCACCCTGCGGACCAAGATACACTTTTTGACCCTCGGGGCCTTTTTTCCCGGATACTATTTTATCCTCTTCCTTCAGGTAGGTTTTGTTCCCGTTTTTGTTGATATAATATATTCCGCCTTTAATTCCTTCGTACACCGGTTGACCTTCAGGACCCTTTTTGCCAGGAATGATTTTGTCGGTAGTTTCAGGTTTTACTGGAGTTTTTACAGTTTGGGATGTGGAAGCCTTTTTGGAGTAACGGTATTTTTGCTGTGAATAAGTATGTGCAATTGTAAATACCGAAACAAAAAGACATAATCAGAATTGTTTTTTTCATTGTTAGTAGGTTTAAGAATAGCAAATGTATTAAATATGTATCTTAATTCCATCTGATAAATAACATAGCCTACAGTTGACAAGATCAATATTTTTGAATGAAGTTTGTGAAAATATTTTCAAAAGTCAACAAAGCAATATCGGTTAATTGCTGAAGATAGTCCTGGCATAACCGATCTTTTAGAAGCATGAGTCGGTTTCTTTTGAAAGGTCGGATTCACTTAAAATTGATAACTGTAATATGATGATGGCTTGGAGATTTTTACTTAATAATGGGAACACTTTTTTCTATTTGAGACATTTCATATTAAATCTTTTAATGTTGTTCTGCTTAGTATGTTGTATGTGGTATCCCTTATTTCTTTAAATACATTCCGTATTTTGCATGTAATTTCGTCTTTACAGAATTCACATGCCTGATAGGATTTTTCGGAAACGCAACGAAGCATAGCCACAGCTCCTTCGAAGTGACGCACTATTTCAGCGAGGGTTATCTCCTCAGGTGGTTTCAAAAGAAAATATCCTCCAGCTTTTCCTGGCTTGCTGCCTAAAAGGCCCATTTTTTTTAGCTCAAGTAAAATATTCTCAAGAAATCTTTGCGGTAACCTCTCATTTTTAGCTATTTCGGTGCTCATAATAGCGCCCTTCTCATTTTCTCTGGCTATATATACCAGAGCTACCATGGCATACCGGGTTTTCTTGGATAACATATATTTTTCTTTAGAATAAGTATAAATACTTAGCAGGCGATAGGTATAAGAACTTATATAAATTACGACTAATTACTCTTTAATTTTAACCTGTAGTACCGTATGTTTGTGGTATTGTTCATCAAAATAGTAGACATTAAAATTGTATATGAATATAAGCATTATTTTGAGAAGACATCATTTCGTACGATGTAAAGGGAAAGGATCAGGGGGCAAGGCCAGATGTTCCGCCTGATTATTTGAGCTTTAATTTTATTAATAAACCCTTTACGATGTATAAAAAATTACTTTTAGTTTTCATCAGTATTCTATTTCTTTTGCCAGTCCAGGCTCAAATCCGAAAATCAGATCTTAAAGGCCGTATAACCATTTCAGGAGCTTTTGCGCTTTATCCTATGGCAGTAAAGTGGTCCGAGGAATTCCGGAAAATTCATCCGGGAGTTAAAATTGATATTTCGGCTGGTGGCGCAGGAAAAGGGATGACAGATGCTTTGTCGAAGGTAGCCGATATAGGAATGATTTCACGGGATATTTATGCAGAAGAATTCAAGAAAGGAGCCTTTGCCATAGCCGTTACAAAAGATGCAGTAGTAGCTACAGTAAGCGTTAAAAATCCCAAATTGAAAGAGCTAATGGCTGTTGGATTTAAAAAGTCGACAGTAAATGATCTTTGGATTAGCGGAAAATGTAAAACCTGGGGACAAATTCTTGGCGTTAAAAGCACCATACCTGTTCATGTTTTTACCCGAGCTGATGCATGTGGGGCCGCCGAGAGCTGGGCACATTATCTGGGGAAAAAGCAGGAAGATCTTTTAGGCGTTGGAATTTTCGGCGATCCGGGTTTAGCTCAGGCAGTTTCTAAAGATCCTCTGGGGATAGGGTTTAATAATTTATGCTTTACCTACGATCCGCAAACAAAAATGCCCCTGCCGGAATCAGGGTTGTGCCATTCGATTTAAACAATAATGGAAAAATTGACCCGGATGAAAAGTTTTATGTTAATATGGACAGGCTTATGGATGCAATAGCCTCAGGAAAGTATCCATCTCCTCCTGCCCGCGATCTTTATTTTGTTACGGCGGGTAAACCAACAGGCAAGGTATTGGTTGAATTTATAAGATGGGTTTTAACCGAGGGCCAGAAATATGTCAGAGAGGCTGGTTTTGTTCAGCTATCAAAAGGCACTCTCGAAAATGAATTAAGAAAACTAAAATAGCGTGGACTGGTGCCACATTCAAATAAGACATGGCTTTAGCAAACAATTCATCATTTCGTATTTTTAAGGATAAGGTTGCCAAAAACCTGATGCTGGGGTTAACACTTTTTTCCTTAGCGCTGGCCATTATTATCGGTGTGGGATTATATATCAAATCCATTCCCATTCTTCACGAACATTCACTTTGGTCGCTTTTAAGCGGTGATGTTTGGCGTCCTTTCAAAGGACAGTTTGGTTTTCTTCCTTTCATAATGGGTACTTTATGGGTTACAGGAATTTCAATTCTGATAGCCCTGCCATTATGCCTTCTTACAAGTATCTACCTTTCGGAGTATGCGCATCCATATGTGAAAAAGCTTGTTTTTCCCATGATTGACATTCTTGCAGGTATTCCTCCTGTTGTATACGGAGTTTGGGGTATCCTGGTGGTCGTTCCCTTTATTGCTGACAAGATTTCACCTCATTTTGTGGAATACTCTTCCGGATACAGTGTGCTGGCTGGAGGAATTGTTTTGGCCATAATGATTATTCCTCTTATTATCAGTATTATGGTCGAAATATTTGCTGCCATACCAAAGGATTTGAGGGATGCATCCCTGTCGCTGGGAGCAACCAGCTGGCAAACTATCAAATTTGTCCTTCTCCGGAAATCTCTTCCGGGTATTATAGCGGCTGTTGTTCTGGCAATTTCAAGGGCTTTTGGAGAGACAATTGCTGTACTCATGGTTTGCGGCAATATTCCTGAATCGCCAAAATCGGTCTTCGATTCGGGCTATCCCTTACCGGCACTCATTGCCAATAACTATGGCGAAATGATGTCGATACCGCTATACGATTCGGCACTTATGCTCGCCGCCCTTATTCTGTTTGTAATTATCTTCTTATTCAATGCCATATCGCGTGTGATCCTGAATCGCATCGAAAAGAAATTTGCCTTATGAGAAAGTTGGAAGAGAAAATTTTCAAAACCCTGATGCGATTGGCAACCCTTATAATTCTGGGCTCACTGATCCTGATTTTTATTGCTATTGTTAAAAGGGGTTTGCCTGCCATGAGCTGGGATATGATTACCAAAATTCCCGGTGGTGGTTTTTATATTGGTAAGGAAGGGGGACTGCTTAATGCTATCGCCGGTTCTGTTTTTCTTGTGATAGGTGCTACAATGCTTGGGTTGGCAATTAGTATTCCTGTGGTTATCTACATCAATGTTTACTTGTCAAGGAAGTCATTACTTGCCGATCTTACCCGCCTGTCTGCCGATGTGCTTTTCGGAATTCCTTCTATTGTTTATGGTGCCTTTGCTTTTACCCTAATGGTATACTTCGGGTTAAAAACTTCACTGCTTGCCGGAATAATTGCAGTAGCGTTGCTTATTACTCCTATACTGATCCGCTCTATGGACGAGGTTGCCCGTCTTGTTCCCAAGGATCTGAAAGATGCTGCCCTGTCGCTTGGTGCTACCCGTTACGAAATTATTAAAGTTATTCTCAAGCAGATTTCTCCGGGTATAACCACGGCAATTCTCTTATCAGTGGGTCGTGCTATTGGCGATGCTGCCTCGGTACTTTTTACAGCCGGTTATACTGATAGTATCCCAACTTCATTGAATCAACCGGCTGCAACTCTTCCGCTGGCAATTTTCTTTCAGTTAAGTAGTCCCATTCAGGAAGTTCAGGACAGAGCTTATGCTGCCGCCCTGATTCTTACTTTAATTGTTTTGGTGTTGAGCTTGCTTGCACGTTATTACAGTCAAAAATTTTCAAAACATAAGATATGACTTTTCGTATGTTAAACCCCATTGAAGTTATTTCGAAGTCGGGAAAAAACCTTAAGTTTAGCTCCGTTAACGGAACCTCGGCTTTTGCTTCCCGTCGCAAAAACGTTACATAACGAAAACCAGGAAAAGGTGATGGAAAATCCGCACATAAGTGTTCGTAACCTTAATGTTTATCTTCAGCAAAACCATGTTTTGAAGAATGTGAACCTGGATATTCCAAGTAAAGCCATTACCTGTATTATTGGTCCTTCGGGTTGCGGAAAAACTACCTTGCTCAAAACCTTTAACCGTCTGCTCGATCAGTCGATTGAAGTGAAAATTGATGGTGAAGTATTACTCGATGGCGAAAATATTCACGGTAAAAATGTGGATATTATGCATATCCGAAAAAAGATGGGACTTCTTTCCCAACGACCTGTTCCGCTGCCTATGTCTATTTTCGACAATATAGCTTATGGCCCTCGCATCCATGGTATTCGCCGTAAAAAGAAACTCGAACGGTTGGTTCAGAAATATCTTAAATCGGCCGGATTATGGGACGAAGTAAAAGACCGGCTAAACACACCTGCCAACCGGTTGTCAATAGGTCAACAGCAGCGGTTATGCCTTGCCCGTGGTTTAGCAGTTGAACCGGAGATTATTCTCGGGGATGAAGCTACTTCTGCCCTCGACCCTATATCCTCAAAAAAAATTGAAGAACTCTTTATAAAACTTAAACAGGAATATTCCATTGTGCTGGTAACCCATACATTACGCCAGGCCAGGAGAATTGCTGATTACATTGTTTTTATGTATATGGGCGAAGTGGTGGAAGCGGGTACTGCCGAAGAGTTGTTTAATAACCCTCAAAAGGAACTGACACGCGAATATCTTCTGGTT
>JAAUTT010000425.1 GCA_012031335.1 Bacteroidales bacterium
TTTATAAAACTGGAATTGAAAAACCGATAGTCAAAAACTAATTAGATCTAAAAATAAGCTCAAATTAAACCCAGATCAAACCCAGATCAAGATCAAGTTAGCTGAAAGCAATCATTTATTTTTTATTTACTGCCAGCAAATTAGTCTGATCCTACTTATATAAAAATATCAAATAAGATACCGCATTTGTTATCCCTTGAAATTATTAAATTATCTCTTTCTATATATATCATTGAAAAGATTTCATTATTATTTCTCATTTTAAGCATTTTTTCTTTTTTTTCGAGTGTATTTTTTTTTACTTCTTTTTTGAAAATTCCATATAGGGTTATCAGGGAGAAAGTTGTTTTTATATAGAATTTAAAAATCATGAAAGAAACAATTCTACGTCTGATTACCGGTCAAATTTCTCGAAAAGAGGAAAATGAAATGTTCAATTTTGTGGATCAAACTCCTGAAAATAAAGAAGAATATGCCCGTTATTTGAATTTATGGGCTTTATCTTCCCAAAAAGGGCAGTATGAAAGAGCCGATCAAAGGGACATAGATAAATTCCAACAACAAATACAAAAACAAAAAAGAAACCAAGTTTTTAAAAAAGTACTTAGGTGTTTTTTCTGAAATACGCTGCTATTATAACATTTACATTTTTTGTCGGAAAAATTTTTACGAGCCTAAGGCCACAAAAGATTTAAGCAAACTTACAAATTTAATTACGGTGCCCATGGGATCGAAATCCAGTATAAGGTTACCCGATGGAACTGAAGTGGTATTAAATGCAGGCAGCAAATTGACTTATGACTTCAGTTATGGAATTACTTCAAGAGAAGTATCACTTATAGGTGAAGGTTATTTTAAAGTTGCGAAACAAAAGAATTCACCATTTATTGTAAAAACTGCCAAAGCCCATATAAAAGCACTGGGAACTGAATTTAATGTCAAAGCATATCCTGAAGAAAATGAAGTAGAGGCCATATTGGTTGAAGGAACAATACAAGTTAATAAATTTGACTTGAAGAAAAGACGGATAGAACTAAGTGACAGTGGTATAATACTCAAACCTGGTCAAAAAATACTTATAAGTGATAAGGATTATAGCCCCAAAAGCAAAGATCAATCGCAAAAAGGAAGCCCCTTATAGAAAATCAAGTTTCTGAAACAACGAATGTTGAAGTTGAAACCTCCTGGAAGGACTCCAGATGGATTATTCAGGGAGAGCCCTTGGATCAACTTGCTGTTTACTGTCGCGAGTTATAATTATTTTAATTCAATTGAATGATAACGAGTTAAAGAAATATAAATTTTCAGGTACCATCCAAAACGAAACAGTTGAGCAGATTTTCAGCATAATGAAGCTTGCCATCCCAATGACCTATACCATCGATAAAGGGAAGGTTACCTGGTTCTTTAATCACAACCTTGAGAAAGATTATAACGCGGTATACAAGAAATAGCTACTTTCAAAAAAAATCTAACTAAACTTTATATTCTATGATAAAAACCTAATTAAAAACTTAAAAAAAATGGAACCCCGGAAGGTTCCATTCAAATTCTTAAATTATTAGGATATCCTATTAGCGTTAGGATACCCAAAATTAATTATTTAATATAACACTGCAATATTATGAAAAAAAATTGTAAAGGGATTCCTTTATCCGGACTTAAACGGGAACTACTAAAAAAAACCTTTCTTATTATGAAACTCTCATTTTTACTAATGTTTGTTTTTATGCTTCAGGTATCAGCGGAAGGATATTCCCAAAATGCCAGGCTTAACTTGTCGGTGCAAAACAAGACAATGCTCGAAGTAATACGGACTATAGAAAAACAAAGCGATTACCGGTTCTTCTTCAGCGATAATTATGAAGAACTATCTAAAAAGGTTAGCATTGAAGCCAATGGTGAGAGCCTGAACGATGTAATGGTGAATTTGCTCCGCGATAAGTCGATCTCCTATAAATTATTAGATGGTAACATTGTTGTGCTGGCCCCTTCCAAAGCGCTTCAGCAACAAACGATTACAGGAACAGTGGTTGATGTTACCAATAATGAACCTGTTATCGGAGCTAACATAATAGTTGAAGGCACCACCATTGGTGTTGTAACCGATGTAAACGGCAAATTCAGTATCGATTTGCCTAAAAGTGACGCTGTTTTAGTAATATCGTATATCGGGTACAATTCTGAAAGGGTTCAGGTTAATGGTCAAACTACGCTGAATATTACGCTGGTTCCGGACATAAAAAAACTCGATGAGGTTGTTGTAATTGGCTATGGAACAGTGAAAAAAAGCGATCTTACAGGTTCAGTAAAAGGCGTTAGTGTTTCAAGCATGACCGATGTTAACTCCCTGGGATTGGATCAGATGCTGCAGGGCAATGCTGCCGGTGTGCACGTAACTTCTTCAAGTGGAGAACCAGGTTCGGGAGTACGAATCAGGATCAGGGGAAGCAACTCTATCAATGGTGATAACAGCCCGCTATATGTTATAGATGGGTTCCCTCTTGACAATAGCCAAATGGGCGGAGCCAGAGGTATGGGCCAGGGAGGACAGTCCATTAACCCTCTGAGCACAATCGACCCCTCTGATATTGAAACATTCCAGGTTTTAAAAGATGCTTCGGCTACGGCTATATATGGGTCGCGCGGAGCCAACGGTGTTATCATTATCACCACAAAAAGAGGTAAAGCCGGAAGCACCACAGTCGACTTTGGTGTTTCCATGGCTGCTTCAACTATCCGCAAAAAAATAGATATGCTCAATGCTTTCGATTTTGCCACCATGGCCAATGGAATTCTTGCTAAAACGGGACAGGCCGCTGAATTTAGCAACCCATCAGCCCTGAAAACCATCGATTGGCAGGACGAAATATACCAGACAGCCTTGAGCCAGAATTATAATTTTTCTGTAAAAGGCGGGAATGCGGTTACAAAACTTTCGCTAACTGCTAACTGGCTCGATCAGGATGGTATTCTGAAAAACAGTAACTTCAAAAGAGGGAACGTCCGTATTAATGCCGATCACGAAATAAGCAAAGCCATCAGAACCGGAGCAAGTTTCAACATTTCGACCTCAGGCGGCTCTTTAGGCCAAACAAATGATGGAATGGGAAATATTGATTTAAGTACCATTGGAACTGCGCTCAAATATCAGCCTTTTGAAGTCGATCCTGCCGACCCGAATTATAAGGAGAAGATCATCCTGCATCCCAAAGAAATGATCAACGTTACCGATGATTACGACAACAGCCGGGTTATTGCCGGAGCTTGGGCCGAAATAGATCTTATGGCGGGTTTAAAGTTCAAAGGGAATTTTGGTGCCGACTATTCCGAATCGAGCAGAGACAGGTATTGGCCTAAAACTGTAAAATGGGGTGCTAATAATAATGGCGTTGCCTCCCATACGGGTACAAAATTAAGTTCGTACCTCGCTGAATATACACTGACTTATTCCAAAAAAATGGGTTCGCACAATCTGAACGGAGTTGTTGGTTATACCTGGCAAATTTTTAATGACACTTACAGTTATCAGCAGGCCAATAATTTTATCGACGATGGCCTTGGTTTTTGGGGCATGGAAAATGGTACCAGTTACCTTCCTCCTGCATATACACGCGGAGAATCTAACCTTATTTCGTGGTTGGGAAGGGTAAATTATGATTTCAAAAGCAAATATTATTTAACCGTGTCGGGCAGGTACGATGGTTCGTCCAAATTCGGAGCCAACAACAAGTGGGCTCTTTTCCCTTCTGCGGCTTTGGCATGGAAATCAGCGAAGAGCCTTTTATGAAAAGTGTGGGTTTTGTTAGCAGCATGAAACTTAGGACAAGTCTTGGCCAATCGGGAAGCCAGGCAATTGGAGCTTATCAATCACTGGCAGCCATTACCGGTGCAAATACCTCCAACAATGGATCGGTAGTTGCAGGTACGCAAGTTAACAATTTGCCCACCCCCGACCTTTCGTGGGAAACTACCACACAATTTGATGCAGGCTTTGATATGGCTGTTTTAAATAACCGTATCAGGCTTTCGGTTGACTATTATAATAAGACCACCAAAGATTTGCTGTTGCAGAAACAAATACCAGCATCCAGCGGTTTTGGAAGCATCTGGACCAATTTTGGAAAAATCAGAAACTCGGGTATAGAAATCGAATTGGGAGCAGATATTATCGATATCAACGAGTTTTCTTGGTCTGTCGATGCAAACATCTCGTTTAATCAAATGAGGTGATGGATCTGGGAATGCCTTTAGGAGAAAATGGATATGAAGAATACTATTCACCAAACATTCATTGGTACAACGGTATTAGGGCATCGGGCCATGTATCCAGGGTTGGAAATCCTATAGCTCTTTTTTACGGATTCAAAACTGATGGATTGTACCGCACCACTGATGAGGTTGCTGCTGCATTACCGGGAGAAACTGCATTCCTGGGTGGTATAAGGAGAAAAGATGTTAACGGAGATAAAGTAATCAATAAATTGGATCAAACCATTATAGGGTCACCTTATCCTGACTATATTTTTGGTATTACCAACATGTTTACCTATAAAAGTTTCGATTTCAGATTTTTAATTACAGGCAGCATTGGTAACGATATTTACAATGCAAACCGCAATACTATTGCTGTGATGCGTACCAGTTCCAATGTACTTGCTGATGTTTATCACAATAGCTGGTCGCCCGAGCGCACCAATGCTAAATATCCAACTCCCGACAGTCGCGCTATGAGAGATATTTCTGCTGATTATCTTATTGAAGACGGTTCGTACGTGCGCCTGAAAAGTCTTGAATTGGGCTACAAAATACCCCTTAAACCAAATGGGTTAAACAAGCAAAGGTATCTCTTTCAGCTACCAATTTAATTACCATTACCGATTACAGCGGATACGACCCTGAAGTGGATTCTTTTTCGGGCGATAACCTGAGACCGGCCGTAGATTATAACAGCTACCCATCGGCTAAAACTTATAAACTTGGTTTAAACTTCACTTTCTAAAAATTAGTATAGTAGCCATGATTAAAGTATGGTTTGATTATACCTTAACTTAAAAAAATGATTAATATGAAAAAAATATTATCCAAAATACTGGTTGCATCTGTCT
>JAAUTT010000426.1 GCA_012031335.1 Bacteroidales bacterium
AAAGCCAAATTTGAGCAAATGATATTTGCTGTGGCAAATACAAGTATTTTATTCAATTTCATGGTAATTACCTTTAAGTGTTAATAGTTAGTACTTTATTTCTTAATTGCAACCTTAATCTGTGTGAATGAATGTGCAGGAAAAGAATAGCTTAATTTATACTTATCTGTCTTAAATTGTTTTGTTACAGGCAAGTATTGATTCTGTTTATCGAAAGAAAAAGCTTCGTCGAGGGTATTCCCGGCAACCAGTGTAGCTTCGGCTTTTTCGGAAAATTCCCCAGAAACAGAAAGAATATCCGCAACAATACTGTTATCCTTATGCCGGTTAACCACATTGATAAGCACTGTATTCGTTTCTTTTGAATATACAGTAGTTACATCGAGGTATGGAATACCCTTATACATAGGGGTATTGAAAGTATCACAATCCACCCAGGTATCGACCGAACTTCCCAGGCAATTGGCGGAGAATGCTTTAAAAACATGGAATAGCGGACTTCTATAAGTTCCTTTGTCCTTATCGGTGCTTAACAGGGATGTAAGCATTGTAAAATGGCCATTTTCACCATATGCATGCCGGATGAACGAATTGAAACTTTGTGCTATTGGGAGCACGGATAATGTATTTCGTGACAAAATACCCCACTCGTCAAACGAAATATAGATTGGATTTTTTAATCCCTTCATAATCCTTACATTTTCGATTTCATTGGCAGTGGCGGTGATCTTTTCTTCAAAGTCCATGGCACTTTGTCCCATGTATTCGTAGTACTTTTCCGATCGTTCCCAGTAACGGTGGACAGATAGATAATCCACCAAATCGCCAAAACTCATGAGTACTTTGCGGTTCCAATCCAACCATTGATTAGAGTTTTCATAATATGATGATCCCGAAGCTACCAGTTTAATATTACCATCTACAGCCTTGAGGGCTTTGGCAGCTTCACGGCCTATCCTGGAATATTCTTCAATGGATTTATGCCCCAATTCCCAGGGATATCCGTCGACTTCATTACCCAAATCAACTATTTTGACATTATAAGGTTCCGGGTGACCATTTTTAGCACGCAGATCGGAATAAAAGGTTCCTTTTTTATAATTGCAGTATTCCAACCAGTAACAGGCATCCAATACCGAACCCAGGCCAAGGTTTACGCATAAAATATTTTCACTTCCAATAGCTTTATTCAAGGCAAACCACTCTTCGGTGCCCACCTGGTTTGTTTCCAGTCCACCCCAGGCAAGATTGATTCGTTTAGGACGCTGATCTTTAGGGCCAATACCGTCCTTCCAGTCATAAGCCATCAGGAAGTTCCCTCCCGGCCAGCGAATATTTGTAACTTTAAGCTCTTTCATGGCTTCGATGTAATCCTTCCTGAACCCGTTCTCATCGGCCAGGGGCGATTCCGGGTCGTATAAAGTTCCATAAAGGGTGCTGTAGGTTACCGAATCGGGCAAGCCCATTCTCTTGCCATTAAAATTTATGGGTTCCATAAACACCCCATAAATTTTAGGATCGATGTCGCCAATTTTTCTTTCGATGTCTATTTTAATTTTTGCTGTTTGGGCAAATAAGATCAAGCGGAAAAATCAGCAAAAAATTAAAAAACAATTTTTTCATATTTGTAATAATTAGTTAGTTATATACACCGGAATTAAGTGACTAATTAAAACTTACCCAGTCCACTTCAATTATATTATCACTTGCAGAGGAAACGACAAGGTTCTGCACTCCCGGTTTAATTCCAGATACGGCTACCTTTACTGTTTGCCAGGTGTTTGTTTTGGGCACATTAATTTGAGCAATCACCGGACCGGTAGTATTTCCCAACAGCAACTTCAGTTTCCCTCCGTTTTCGGATTTAATCCTTAGTTCGGCCGATTTAATTTTCTTATTCCCAAAATCGACAGCGTTATATTGTATCCAGCTATCGTGGTTGGTAAATACTGTTTTCCACCCGTCAAATGTGTTTGAAGTGTCAATAAACGCAACTGTTACGCCTTTTTCACTTATCGCACTGTATCTGTCAATCTGTATCTGCTTTGAAGCTGTTGTCAGACCAACGCCTCGAAGTGATGGGATTACCTTTCTTATAGTGCCGTCGCCATTAAAGAACAGGCTGTCGATCCGAACCGATCTGTTCTTATCAAACTTTGGAGAATAGTCGTTATGATGATAAAACAGATACCATTGGTTGTTCAGATGGATAAATGAATGATGATTAGTCCAGCATCCTGACGGAGACTCATCCATAATTACTCCGGCCATTTTAAATGGTCCCACCGGTGAATTACCTATGGCATATTCGAGTCGTTCTGTTTTATTCTCAACATGAGGAAAAGTAAGGTAATAAATACCATTTCGTTCGAATAGCCAGGATCCTTCCTTGAGTCCCTTTTCCGGTAAATTGGCTATGATTTCAGGTTCAGAATCCAATTCAACCATATTTTCCTTAAGCCTGGCAATGGAAAAGCCTCTCCCAGTCCAATACAAATATGCCTGTCCGTCCTTATCAATAAATACATTCGGATCAATGCCACGTACATTTTTAATTGGCGTTGGCTGGGGAACAAAGGGCCCGGCAGGATTATCAGCAATTGCCACACCTATGGCAAAACCTCTTCCATAGGCAGTATCGGGAGCCGCTGGAAAGTAAAAATAGTATTTGCCGTTTTTGTAGACACAATCGGGAGCCCACATGCTATAGCCATCGGGCTTAGCCCAGGGTACCTTTGTTTGGGTAACAATAACCCCGTGATCCGTCCATTCAGTAAGATCTGAAGAGGAAAATACATGATAATCTTCCATGCAGAACCAGTCCTTTCGTAAGGTAGGAATTGGAGGAGCAGGAATATCGTGCGACGGGTACAGGTATACTTTCCCATCAAACACCCTGGCGGTTGGATCGGCCGTAAACTGGTCATTTATTATTGGATTCTGTGCCAACAGGCTATTCCCGCCCATTACAATTAATCCAAGAAAATAGGATATAAGTTTTTTCATCTGTTTTGCTATAGTACGGTATTGCTATTTATTTTCTTTTACCAGGTCGTTTACTGCATTTGCCAGGAAAACATACCAGGCTCCGCCATCGATAACACATTCGTTTTCGCCCCACAGGTAAGGCCAGTCATCTTTATTTTCAAGAAAGTCGGGTTTTAACAGCAACAACCCGGGAACTACTCCTCCGGCAATGGTGGTAAAATCGGCTCTGTTATTTCCGTAGGCAACTTTCTTGGAACGGGTTCCAACCGCATTTACAAATGAGATATTGGAATAAGGATGACAGCCAAAAAGAAAATTAAGGCCTTTAAAAACATATTCCTTACTTATTACATCAGGATAGCTTTGTGGGCAAAATAATTATTGATTGCCCAGGTAATTACACCCGAGCTTCCACCCCATCCCCTGGATGATACAGGAACTCCGTAAGGATTTTCTTTTTCGTTTTGCCCGAGAGATTCTTTATATTTAAAAATATAATCTTTCAATTTTGTTTTATATGCTGCATCCAGATAAGGCAGGGCTTGCAGTGCAGAATTTATGTCCCTGTTAGCAAAAAACATTGAACCCGGGTCGTTCTTGCCAACCGATTTTTCCAATGCAGGCCATATTTTTTCCAGGAATCTGTCGGCATATTTTTTATCTTTTGTGGTAATAAACAGCTGAAGCACTGTATTTACATCAGCACCCCGTCCCATCATCATCGAGAACGGATCACCGGTTTTATCAGGAACTTTTGAAGCTTCGTCGGCTTCCTGCAACAGCTTTAGGGCAAATGACAGGCTCTTGCCGGCAAGTTCATCATTATAGCCTTTGAGTGCGCGACTTGCAGCTGCTAATGTTGCAGCGGTCTGATAATCCAGAAATGAACTGCGGTTGGTAAATGCCCAGCGGTCATCGGGGGTTCCGCTTGATTTCCCGTCAGTTTCAAAGGGCTTGAGAGCCGGATTATAGGGGAGGTTATCGGTTTCAGTAGAGGCATCGCCCAAATGATGATATTGGTGCAGGCTTGGAACAATTATACCACGAACAGGATGACCGATATTCTCTACCTGTGCAACCAGGTTTAAGGTACCATGTTCGATCTGTTGTAAAATATCTGACTTCCCGTCGGGTCGGTGAATATCCACATAATGTGTTTTCTGATCAATATAAGTTTCGTCTCTTGTAATTTTGAAGTTCTCCCAGGAATCGACAAAACTTGAAATTACGCTGTTGTGCGAACCTGTTTGTATGTCGAAATCGCCCGCATCGAACCATCCTCCTACTGCCATTCCTGGGATACGCTCCAGGGGCTGGAATCTGGTATCTGTTGTGGGACCCTGCTTGTAACCATCGAAATGCTGATGGTTTAACGGAGCCTGCAGGCAATCGTCGAGATAGGGCCTGCCATGCCATGTCCGGTAAGCTTCGTTCACTTCCATATGGTCCATTTGTACCGGAAACCAAACATCCATGGTCGGGTGCCATACGTTATCATAAACATTTGGCCCAATTGCAAAGGAGTTTGTTTTTTGATCTCCATACTGAATGTAGTAAACCCCGGGTTCTTTAACAGAACTGAAATCGAATTTTGCATAATTATATCGCAGGTATTTCCCCCAAACCTTTACTTCACCTTTAAATTTTTCAATCGATTTACCTTCGGCATTGATCTGGTAAACAGATGCAGTTGCTAAAGGTTTGTCGTGCTTATCCAACTCGATAACAGAAACTTTCTCCTGCTTGGGAGTGTAACCTACCTGCGAAAAACCAACAACAGGTTTTCTTATCCAGTTGGGAACAGCATTCGGTTCCAGGTACCATGTTAACACTTTACCGGTTTTACCGACGGGTAGCAGACTGCGTACGACAACCAACCATTTTGAGCCAGGTCGCGGCCATCAAAAAGCATAAGATCAGCATCCTGTGCTTTAACTTTAACAAAACTTTCCGGATCTTCGGGTGCCAATACAATGGTTTTGCCTGTAGCCAGCGGATAAGGTACAATAAATTCGCCACGTCCTCTGTCATCGAATGTTGTATGTCCGCTAAACTGAGGTATTTTTTACCTGCAGTTTCAATTCTTGTATTACTCGAAGGATATCTGGGAAAGA
>JAAUTT010000427.1 GCA_012031335.1 Bacteroidales bacterium
AATTTGTAAGTACAAACATTTACCGTCAAAAAGACCAACAGCATCCAAAACATTGTACCGACATCCGGGGTAATCAGTTCCATAATACCCTATTTTAAAAGTATAAATAAGAAATAAAGCAGAATGGATTCTCCAGTCTGCTGATTTCTTTTTAGATAAAGAGAATTAACAAACAAATAACCATTGCAAAGAAGGCAGCTCCTTCAACCAACGCAGCCGTAAGAATCATGTTCGAACGAATATCATTGATTGCTTCAGGCTGACGGGCAATTGCCTCAACCGAAGAACCTCCGATTTTACCAATACCAACACCGGCTCCAATTGCAGCTAATCCAGCTCCGATACCAGCACCTGCTTGTGCAATGGCAGTACTTGCAACTGCCTGTAAAATAATTGATAATGTTAACATATAGACGCTTATTAAATAATTGATTAATGATGTGCTTTTTCTAAGGCCATGCCAAAATACATGGCTGATAATAAGGTAAAAACATAAGCTTGAATGAAGGCCACCAGAAATTCGATAAATGTCATGAAAATTGAAAAGGCAACCGATAATATTGAAATTCCATAACCTCCGATAGGATTCATAGCGCCGAAGATAAATATAAGGCTAATGAAGCCCAAAATAATTAGATGTCCCGCGGTAATATTGGCAAAGAGACGAATCATCAGAACAAAAGGTTTAAGAAATACACCCATTATTTCGATAAAAGGCATAAGGGGTATCGGGAATTTTAACCACCAGGGAACTCCGGGCATATTAATAATATGCATCCAATAATCTTTAGTTCCGCTAACTGTAGTAATTGTAAAAGTAATAAGAGCCAATACAAGGGTGATAGAAATATTACCTGTTAGGTTAGCTCCTCCCGGAAATATGGGTATTAACCCAAGCATATTATTTATCCAAATAAAGAAAAAAGCTGTCAAAAGAAATGGTAAATACTTTTCGTATTTATGTTCACCAATTGCCGGTTTGGCAATATCGTCCCGTACAAATAATATTAAGGGTTCTATAAAAGCCTGAATCCCTTTTGGGGCTTTGTTAGGATTATTTTTATAGCGGTTACCAATACTTATAAACAACCATAACATAATGGTTACTCCAATCAGAAGTGATAAAATATTTTTAGTTATGGATATATCAATTGGTCTAACAAAAGATCCATCCGATAATTCTTCCACAACTTTTCCTTTATATTTTCCTTCGGAACCAATTTTAAAACCTCTGTAAGATTCGTGTCCATGATGAAATTTCGAAGAAAAGAATATATAAAATCCTTTATGCTGACTATAAACTATTATGGGTAAAGGGATAGAATAATGAGTACCCTTAATGGTTATTACATGCCATTCATAGGCATCTTTAATGTGATCAAAAATAAATTCTCCGGCATCAAATGCTTTTTTCTCATTTTTACTCTCGGCATGCTCAGGTTCTGAAGCCACTAAAGTAGACCTTAACACTAAGGTGCTAAAAATGAATACTATTATGACAAATAAAACTCTTTTACAACTAAAAATTCATCGCTCACAAAAAATAAAAATTAAAGTTAATAAAAACTATTTGCTTTTAACATGCTGTGAACTATTTTTTTCAAGAAACTGAGAATGGAGGATATCTCATGTGCAGTATAAACAAAATAACAAATCAGGAAGCTAACCAAAATTACCTTGATTAAAAGCTAAACCAATGAATATCATAATCAAAAGGGAGATCAGATAGATCATCAATTTTAGCATAGTGGAGGCAAGAAACCGTCGCACAAATGCTTCATTCTTTTACAATGGTTTGTATGAAGAAACTGTGAAAAATTATGTTTACAAAAAACAAAATTCCAATTACCAGATATACATTGCCTGTATACAATTGAGGAGCACCATAAGTATAAATCAGGTAATATCCTATAGATAAAAGACAAGTGATTATCAGTGATTGTAAAATATAATTAACTATAGCTTTTTGCATTTATTACTTTTTAGGCTTAATAAGATCTTTTACAGCAAAATATATGGCTGCAACAACAGATAAAAGTGCCAGTACAACAGTAAATATTTTGAATTTGAAACCAAGTAGCTGATCCAATTTAAATCCCCCAAATGTACCCAATCCAATTATAATAGCCATTTGAAATGCAAGGGCTGAATATTTGGCAACAAAATTTACCTGATCTTTATCGGGAATCTTGTTTTTACCCGATTTCATTACTGGTATAACCTTCTGTCATTTTACAATTTCCGGTAAAATTACACCCGGGTTCAATGGCCAGTCTGTTGGTAATTATATCTCCGGTAACCTTGGCAGTAGCTTTTAAGGACAATAGTTCGGTAACATTCACTTTACCATCAACAATGCCATAAATATCAGCATTTTTACAATTAATGGTTCCGGTCACCTTACCCGATTCTCCAATAACAAGCTTCCCTTTTGAAATTATATTTCCATTAAGGATCCATCTAAACGTATATCTCCGACAGAATTGATATCCCCGGTTATTTCCGTTCCGTTCGTAATTGTATTATGAGAGTTCGGTTCGTTTTCTACATATTTTCCCATGACTGAGGATTTTATTATAAATATTTATGATTTATAACAAATATAAAAAAACTATCCTTGAATAACCAATTGAATACAAAATAAAAGTGTCTAACAATATGGTGAAAAATATAGAAGGTTAATAATTAAAATTTATGTTACAGTTACCTAAACATAAATAAAAAGCGCAAGAGCTCTTTAAATAGGCCCTTGCCGCTATATAAAATAAAAAAACTTCTTAACTTATGAATTGTAAGCCCATTTCAGGTAAATTGATCCCCAGGTAAACCCACCTCCAAAAGCGGCAAGGATAATTTTTATCACCTTTCTTTAACTGCTTTTCCCATTCCCATAAACAAAGTGGGATTGTAGCAGCTGTTGTATTACCATATTTTTCGATATTTATCATCACTTTTTCTCTATTCAAACCCATTCGTCTTGCTGTAGCTTCAATTATCCTTAAATTAGCCTGATGAGGCACAAGCCATGCAAGATCTTCGGGAGTAATATTATTACGTTCCATCATTTCAACAGCAACATCGGCCATTTTTGAAACTGCAACCTTAAATACTGTCTGTCCTTCCTGATAAATAAAATGTTCACCCAATTCTACAGTTTCATGTGATGCCGGTTTTAAGGAACCGCCTGCCTTCTGATATAAGAAATGACGTCCCGAACCATCTATTTTTAGTATTTGGTCCATTACTCCAACTTCCTCCAAAGCAGGTTCAATTAACAAAGCTACAGCCGCATCCCCAAAAAGGGGACAGGTAGTCCGGTCGGTATAATTGGTGATAGCAGACATTTTATCTGCAGCAACCAAAATAATCTTTTTATATTTCCCGGATTGAACAAAACTGTTAACAGTTTCCAATGAAAACAGAAATGCAGAACATGCAGCACTTAAGTCAAAACCCCATGCATTTTTAATACCGGCTTTATCAGCAATAATACAGGCTGTAGATGGGAAAAACATATCGGGAGTTACAGTTGCACAAACGATTAAGTCGATTTCGTCTGGTGAAACTTTTGTCTTTGCCAACAGCTTTTTAACAGCTTCGGCTCCCATGTCAGATGTTGCCAGGCCTTCGCCCTTCAATATCCTTCTTTCTTTAATACCTACCCGCTGCATAATCCATTCGTCGGATGTATCAACCAACCGGCTCAGTTCATCGTTGGTCAGTCGGTATTCCGGCAGATATGCTTCGATGCCGGTGATAGCAGCTCTTAAATTTTCCATTATTTAAAGACTTCCTTTATTTTTGAAGGTAAATTTGCTCTTGTGACATCAAAAGTATGCAGAATCATGTTTTTGATGGCAATATCATTCGAGATACCATGCCCAATAATTACATTGGAATTGACACCCAGAACAGGAGTACCGCCGTAGTTTTCAAAGTTGAAGCGATCAAAAAATTCGTCCTGAACGTTCCTTTTTCTGATGAGTTTGTAAAATGCTTCAGCAGCTTTCAAAAGAACATTTCCTACAAATCCGTCACAAACAATCACATCGACCTTTTTGAAATCGAACAAATCGTTACCTTCAACATTTCCGATAAAGTTAAATTCTTTTGTACCTTGCATGGCCTGAAAGGCAGCTTTGGTAAGCAGATTTCCTTTTTCTTCCTCTGAACCTATGTTTAAAAGTCCGATTCGTGGATTAGGTACTTTATATACAAATTCGGTATACAAAGACCCTAAGATTGCATATTGATATAAAACATCAGGTTTACAATCAGGATTTATTCCGACGTCCAGAAGAATTGTAAAACCACCGTCCATCCTTGGGATTGAGGCTGTAATGGTAGGCCGTATTACTCCAGGGATAGTTTTGACGGTATACATTGCTCCTACCATCATTGCTCCGGTACTTCCGGCACTGGCAAAAGCATCAATCTTACCTTCTTCGAGATTTTTAAAACCCAGAAAAATACTTGATTGAGTTTTTTGAGAGAATGCTTTTGCCGGATGATCACCCATCCCAATAACTTCAGGAGCATGAACTATTGCAAAATTTCCGGCATCAGAACCATTTTTTTCTAATAGCTCTCTGATCGTCTTTTCATCTCCAAAAAGTACAATTTCTACATCAGAGGGTAATTGTTTATGGGCTAAAATTGCTCCCTTAACGGTAACATCAGGTGCAAAATCACCGCCCATAATATCAAGGCCTAACCTCATACAGGAATTATATAGTTGTGAACTAAGCTGCTGCAGTTTTCTCTATTGCAAGCTTTCCTCTGTAGTATCCACATTCAGGACAAACCCTGTGATATAAAACAGTTGCATTACAATTGCTGCATTTAGCTGTAGTTGGAACTACTGCTTTATCATGCGTTCTTCTCTTATCCCTTCTCTGCTTCGAATGCTTTCGTTTCGGATTTGGCATTTTCTTAAAATTTTAGTTATTATTAAAAAGATTTTTTAAATCATTCCATCGTGGGTCTGTTTCGGTTTTATCAGCGTTCACTGATAATTCCTTCAGACGGTTTATCATCTCTTCATTACAGGTAGGCCTGCCATTTTTGTCTTCAGGGTGTATTCTCCTGTAAGGCA
>JAAUTT010000428.1 GCA_012031335.1 Bacteroidales bacterium
AAAAAATGGCGGGCAAAAAAACCGCTGACTTATTCCGATTTCAGAAAGTTGCTCGAAAACAAGGATATCGATGCGGTGATTATTGCCACGCCCGACCATTGGCATGTGGTAATGATGATAATGGCACTTGAAGCCGGCAAGCATGTGTATGTGGAAAAACCTATGGGGCATAGCATTGAGGAATGCCTGCTCATGGAAAAGGTAGCCGCAAAATATCCCAAACTGGCTATCCAGGTGGGGATGTGGCAACGCAGCTCCCCGCATTGGTTCGATGCCTGTGATTTTGTTCAGTCAGGTAAATTGGGCAGCGTAAACCTGGTAAAAGCCTGGGTCTACAAGGGTATGGATTTTCCTGTTGAGAAGAAAGAAGACTCCAATCCACCCGATTATGCCGACTATGATATGTGGTTGGGACCTGCCCCCCTGCGTCCATTTAACGAAAACCGCTTTCACTATAACTTTCGCTGGTATTGGGACTATGCAGGCGGAGCCATGACCGACTGGGGGGTTCACCTGCTCGATTTTGCCATGCTGGGCATGAAAGCCGGATACCCCGATACCATTACACCCGGGGGTGGTATTTACCTGCATCAGCCTGGAACAATAGAAACACCCGATATCCAGCAAGCCATCTATAACTATCCTACCCATACGATGATGTGGGAATGCGGTCTGAGTCCCGGCATGGGACCTTATGGTATGGATCATGGCATCGCATTTATAGGCACCCGGGGCACCCTGGTAGCCTCACGGAAAGGATGGAGGGTGGTTCCCGAGAAAAAGAACGAGGACAACACCGACTGGATAGAAGCTGTACCTATGCAGGAACCCAAAGGCGGATTAATGATCATGTGAAAAACTTCCTGGATGCTGTTCGATCGGGCGATAAACTTAATGCACCTGTAGCAATAGGATCCAAGGTAGCCATCGTATCCGAAATGGGTAATATCGCATTACGTGTTGGGCAGCGCCTGCATTGGGATAATGAGGCAATGAAATTTAAAGAGGAAGAAGGTAACAAGCTGATAGGTCTCCAATACCGGGATGCCTGGAAGCTGAAAAAAGTGTAATAAATATTCATGTTACCGGAAAACTGCAATAGAATTTCGGTAACATGTATGTTTTGTTTCCTAGCCACCTTTTTGGTAATTGGTTTATTACAAGCATGCATGACAGGGACTGCTAGATATAGTTATTATTTAGTTGCATTTCTTCATGCCTATAGTGTTTAAGTGTTTAAAATTTAATTTTTTACATTACCTGTTCTGTAAACTAAAAGTCAACAGTTAAAGGTAAGGTTATACCATAAAAAAGAAAACTTGTCTCCTTACCGCCGCTGGCTATAAATTGGATTGCAGGAGCAACGCCAATCCGTCCGGCTTTAAGGTATAATCCAAATGAAGAAATACCTCCCAAGCCAAAAGATGTTTGCTTATCGTAAAAATTAAGGGTCGGATTTGAAGGATCTTGTTTAATTCTGTAAATTTTATAGGAAAAAGCGCCAATTGCCAGATTAAAATCAATTCCGATGTGCTTGCCTCCAAAGTGTGGGTTAATGCCTCCATAAACGCCACCGCCATTGCTTACCAAATCAGAACCATATCCATCTGGCACACTTGGGTCTGTTTCATGTTGCATTGCGCCAAACTCAAATATGGATCCAGCAAGCAGGTTTAGATTCTTTAACCTTGTTGGCATGTTAACTTCAATATTGAGTCCATTAAAATGTCCCGGATCATATTCCTCACCATATCTGATTAAATAAAAATCATCGGAATTATATTTGTTGGAATGGTAACAATAGCCCATTTTAACGGTAATTCTGTTGTTGTCGTCTTGGCACAGGCCTTTAGAACAAACGAGAATTAACAAAAAAAATACTATTTTTCATACGATATAAGATTATGTAGGTTTAACGTTGGTGTCTAAGTGCCAAATGTAATTAAATCGAAAAAACATGGTTAATCATAAATTTGGTCTGTGATCAGAATTCAAGTCAAGATCGAAAGCAAAATACAAAAAGTGAAGAATTGGGTCAAGATATTGAATGAATTTGGATACATTTTAAATAATGACCAAAGAAGTTAAACCTGAGTAATTATAGACTAACGGTGTTTGGTCTGGTCTTCAATTTACCTCTGAAACTTCTGCCATCCAGCGACGATGCCTGCGAAGACACCCACCGAACAATTTCCGAAAACTGAATATTCCCGAGATTTCCTTTGATAACCAAATACGGCGGGTATTGGATTTTTTAAAGAAGGAATATAAGAGAGTGTTTGGTTAGCGCTTTTTCTGTTAAGGCTTTAATAAAACCTGGAAACTTTATAATACTAAAGGGTTTACACTAAAATATGTTCAAGTGGGGAAGGCCTTTCCATGATTCCGGTATGTTTAGGTCCTTCAACCTGATTCTGGCGAATTGAGACATATTGTATGAATGACATAAATTCAGCATCTTGAATAAAGCCTAAGATATTGCCAATAATAGATGGTAGTTATGCATTGCTCGGACCGGTTTTATGCATTAGTTTTTTAATCTGCTCTTCTGTCAATCCTGTTAATTCCACAATTTCGTTTAAAGGCTTACCCAATTTAACAGCATTTAAGGCTACTTTTTCAATTCCCTTTTCAATTCCTTCCATAACACCTTCTTCTCTGGCCGTTTCAAGGGAATTCTTTAAATCGCGGTAATATTTTAAGCTGTCCTCGTACGAGCGTACCTGCTCGGCGGTAAACTTAGCTATTTCGGCCGTTTCGAACAGCTTGTCAAATATCTGCTCCTTTAACTTATCGGGAACCCTGTCGAGTTTGTTTAAATTTCGCAAAACATAGAGCCATTTGTCAAACCTTGTTTCAAGCTCCTCGACTGATTTGCAGAACTTTGGCATTTCCAGGTATATAAACGTGAGTTTATCGTAGAACACCTTATGGGTATCTATGTCGGTGAGTTTAACATCGTACCTTAACTTATCGGGTTCATCTTTGTCCGATTCGAATACAAAATCGAGGATTGCAATGGTATACACTGCCTTAAGCTCATAGTCCCAATCGGCCCGTTTGGCTTGCTCTCTTATTGGGAAGGTCGAATAATAAACTGTTCTGTCTTTAAAGAAATTTTGTTTTGTTTTTGGAGTTCAACGATAAATTTTTCACCTTTTTCGTTTTCGCAATATAAATCGAAGATAGCTCTTCTATCGGCCTCTGCAGCTCCTAAATGTTCGGTTTTCATGTAGGTCAGATGCTTAATAGGGCCTTGTTCTTCCTTTAACAACTCATTTAAAAAGTCTATCAGCAGATCTTTGTTGAGCTCTTCCCCGAAAAGCTTCTTGAATCCGTAATCGGTAAAAGGATTGATATATCTTTCAACAAATTCTGCCATGTTGTTAATTTTCAGCAAATATACAAAATTTTGATTTGCCGAAAAATCTGTGGAATTTAGTAAGGTTGATCGTTAGTCCTAAGAAGAGCATCCGGAATCCATTAAGATGTTGATAAATAGGTAAATGACCTTTCCTATTTTGAGCTTTCAGCTTCGTGCTTTGAGCTTTTCCCCTAACCCTTTAACCCTTAACCCAAAAGCATTCAACTCTTTCGATTTGGCATTATGTAACCCTTGTAAGTTAAGTAGTGCACCGACCCATCTCTAAGCTGATGTGCCAAGGTATGGAATTTGCAAAGAAGTCTCACCTTAGATAACTGAAGCAGAGCCTGTATATAAATACCGAACCAGTAATTCTCTTTATTATTATAAATCCAACCCAATCCAACCCAAAACTATTTAGTTTTCCAACCCATTCATACAAAAATGCCTCATGATGGGTAAGGCAGTAAACAAATACCATGGTATGGTTACCGCGATACTAAAAATCATCCGGGAAGCACCATTTCAACCCGAAAAATTCATACATTCAACCTCCCATTAACTAATTAAATGAAAAACCTGCTTCTTGCCACTACCTGCCTGGCAGCCACCGCAGCCTGCGGACAGGCTAAAAAGGAAAAACCAGCCCGTTTGCCAAATATCGTAATTATTTATGCCGACGACCTTGGATATGGCGATGTTGGCGCTTATGGCGCTACCCGCATGAAAACACCGAATCTGGATATGCTCGCCAATGGGGGCGTCCGGTTTACCAGTGGCTATGCTACTTCGGCCACCAGCACGCCCAGCCGCTATGCACTGCTCACAGGACAGTATCCATGGCGAAACCAGGAGGCAAAAATACTACCCGGTTCAGCGCCGTTGATTATCGATACAGCACAGATGACCCTTCCCAAAATGTTAAAGGGAAAAGGATATCACACCGGTGTTGTTGGCAAGTGGCACCTGGGATTGGGGACCGGCATGGTTGACTGGAACCGGCATATTGCTCGCGGCCCAAAGGAGGTGGGTTTTGACTATGCCTTTATCATGGCCGCCACCCAGGACCGCACCCCAACGGTTTTCGTGGAAAACGGACTGGTGGCCGGACTGGAAAAAAAACGACCCTCTTTTGGTGGATTATGAAAAGAATTTTGAAGGAGAACCCACCGGAATTGATTCTCCGCAATTATGCACAATGAAATGGCACCACGGGCATAACAATTCCATTCACAACGGAATTCCCCGCATCGGTTTTCAAAAAGGAGGCAAATCGGCTATGTGGGTTGATGAGGATATGGCCGACAATTTTCTTGCAAAAGCACAGCAATATATCCGGGATAACAAAAACAAACCGTTCTTTCTTTATTACGCTTTGCAACAGCCTCACGTTCCCCGCACACCACATCAACGTTTTGTCGGCAGTTCGGGAATGGGGCCACGGGGTGATGCTATTGTGGAAGCCGACTGGTGTGTAGGTGAATTTATAAAAACACTCGAAACAGAAGGCTTGCTCGAAAATACGCTGATCATTTTCTCAAGCGATAATGGACCGGTGTTGAACGATGGCTATTACGACGATGCAGTGGAAAAATTGGGCGATCATAAACCGGCAGGTCCGCTTCGGGGTGGCAAATACAGTTTGTTCGAAGCAGGTACAAGGGTTCCGTTTATGGTTTACTGGAAAGGTAAAATAGAGCCAACGGTTTCGGATGCAGTTGTTTC
>JAAUTT010000429.1 GCA_012031335.1 Bacteroidales bacterium
TTTCTTTTCAAGTAAGGTGTAAAAGTACTTTCGGTAATATTTGAATTGTTATTTATTTTAGCAAGTCCATTAAAAATACAATTTTCCCATATAGGATATTTTTGAAAATCACTCTCGCTCATTTCAAATGATTCCTTATAAGGCCTAGCAGTTTTGCAACTTAACAAAAAGTCAGGCTAAAAATTAAAAAATAACAAATCAGTTTTTCATTCATTATCAAATATATAAAAGTTGTTTTCTTGCATTTCACACAACATTGGATCTAAATGTTGGCGACAATATTTAGCCTCTTTTGAAAATATGGATACATACAATCATTAGAACAAACTTTTCTCAATAACCTTAAAATCTGGTCGTTTAAAAGTATCATCTGTAAGTTCCTTCCGACAAATATTAGTCATTGTTTGTATTGAATGCATGAACATTGTTTTTATCTCTATCTTTAATGGAACAGATTTTGTCTCCTTACATATTACATCAAACAATCCATATTTAAAATCATTATATCTCTCTGGATTAATCGGATAATTATTCGAAAAATAGACTACAATATCCCCGTATTCGTTTTTAATACAATTGATTGACATTCAATTCCAGATACTATTTCTAATTGAGCATTTTTTTGTAATTTCATTTATCTTGAATCGGTGAAGATGATATTTCAATAAAAGTAGCAGAATCACAATTTTTCATAAAATGTAAAATATTGACTTGTTTTTGTATCTAACAATTCAATCTTTTTACGATTTTGTTTAGGAGAATATGTAATTGTCTTAAATTCTTGTCCTTGATAATAACTGTCCTTATTAAAAACATTAATCCCATCAAAATTTGCAAAAAATAAACTATCTGAAACCATTTCAGGAATTGGGTTTTTAATTTCAAAGGTATAATTTACTATACCATTAAATTCTTGACAATTAGAATTTAAACTAAACATTATTGATATCCCTAAAAATATTAATTTATAACTTTTCATCTCGATTCTATTTAAAAATTTGTACTAATTATTTTGAAAATCTGAGTCCTTATTGTAGTCAACTTTTACATATAAACATTTGTTGGGGATTTTGAAACACTTTTTTGTCGCACCATTAAGAGCTCAAATAGAGCCCAGTATTTTGAAATTTGCAATTCACTCCAATTAAATTTTAATGATAATGAACTCCTATTTATTTGTGTTAATTATATTCTTTCATTATCTTAAATGAATAATTATTTGATCTATTAAACACCTTTAAAACATAAACCCCACTAGGTAAATCGGAAGTGGTAATATTATACTCATTTTGACCCTGTTTGATAATTCGACCGTGTAAATCATACAACTTGTATTGAAAATCCTTCATAGTAGGTGCTATATTTACTTCTGTTGAGAAAGGATTTGGATAAACAATAGATTGATTATTCCCGAAATTCTCATTTAATCCTGTTGTTGTCCCGCACAAGATGTTGTAGAAAAAGGTAGTCATTTCTACAATTGTAGTGTCTAATCCATTGAGGTTATCTAAACCATAATCGTGGACACTTGTGTTAAACCCATATAATCTTGAATAAATGCCTAAATTATTGGCCCTTTGGTTTATGCTGGAACTGCCAAAAACGGGATAACCTGGCACATTACAGGAGCTTGGGATATATGTCCAAGGAATACATGGGTCATAAATTGACTGAATGCAGCCAACCGGAATATCGCCAGTTTGTATCCAGGTTGTATCGCTAACCCCTCCCCACATCGAAAAAACTCCTTTTATTTTTGTTGATTGCCCGTTAATATTGCCACGTCCATCGATACTTCCAACCCCGGATGTATCCACATATGAAGGACGCTCAGAATAACTCATAAAAGCAGTGGCCAAGCAAGTTGCTCCTCCTGCCGAACTGCCAGCGATAAACAGCTTATTCACGTCTAAATTTAAGGTTGCCGCATTTTGTTTAGAGAACCTAATAAAGGATTTTAAATCTTGAATTGCCCTGATTTGTGCCTTACCCTTCTGATTAGCTGTTGTATCTAATACTCCTAATCTATAATCTATGGACGCTACTATATACCCTCTTTTAGCAAGGTTTTCACACAGCAATGGAATATTGCCACCATTTCTGGTGCCTCCGACAAACCCACCACCATGTACAAAAATAACTCCAGCCCTGTTGGTTTCCGTGTCACCTATTGGGGTATAAATGTCTGCGAACAAGGTGTCAGCAGTGTTTTTGTAGCTTGGCTGAATGTCAAAAGTAATAGTATTCTTATTGACTGATGAGAAAATACTCTTTAAATATCGGTTTCCGCAAGGTTGAGCCAAAACATTAGTGGCATTAATCAATATAACAATGATAAGTAGATTTTTCATGTTTATACTTTTTAATAGATTCATATTGTTCCGTCATGGTCATGTCATACACTATTACATAAATGAAACGCCAGGCATTTCATCTAATAGGAGGAATGGACACTTTGCAAGTTTATCAATTCAATAAATAGATTGTTTGTCAATAAAGAACCTTTACAAGTTGTATCAGAGGTATGAGTTAATGTTCCCCATGAATACATGCTTTTCCACGAAACGGATTCCGGTCGGGAGCGTTCGGCAGTCATTTTAATAAAAGGAAGATTTAGTCCCATTCGCACTCCATAATGATTCCATGCTTTTTCCCACATCGGATCCAAACCAAATTTTGGTTTTCCTATTGGTCCGCAAGTCGTAATTAGTGTATCTCCATTTAAAATTCGGGCAGCATGATTAAGTCCTTCAGCAAGCCTGGGAATTCCGGTTATTGAATCAGGTGCTGCTCCATATAAGTCTACGCCCTGTTTCCATGCAATTTCGGCTGCATCAACCAATTCACCGAGCCCCATTTGAGTATGCCCCATATCGCGACATGTCTCCTGACATTCGCCATCTTCATAAACATATTGTGTAACTGCTCCTTTTCCGGTTCCTCTAAAAAAGGACACGCCCCTGTTAAAAATAGCAGTATCGTTACAAAAAACACCAATTGCGATCATCGAATTAATCTGAGAGGCCTCCCAGTTGCCGTTTTCAGATGAATGATTTTTATCAAGGGGTAAAAAATAGTTTTCAGCATAATTTCAAAGCGAGCAATATCTGCTGCATCCCAACCTGCATTTGAATACCGCAATAGTTCTGTTGTTTCAGCCAGAGGTTGGGCTGTCCAACCCGCTACCAATACTTCCTGACGAATATACTCACTCGGTTTATTTTCAATACATTTTAAGGACAGTGACCATGCATTAAGTATTTCAATTGCTTTATCTGCATTTGCTTGATTTCCTGTAATGCTCCATTGCAGGGCATGCGACCATGCAGCCAGAATATCGGAGGTAAATTTATTACTCGTCCCACCATCAGCCCACACAGTATCTGTTGCGTTCGTGGTATAAGACAATGATGAATAACGCTCCGTTTTCAATTTATCCCATCCAAGTTTACATGGATTTACTTCATTTTCCACATTTTGCTTAATTTGATCTAGTTCTGTTTGATTCAATGATAAGCCGGGATGAACAAACTGTGAATACAGTGTATTTACTGTGAAAAATAAAACCAGAAAGGTTGTAATTGTAATTTTCTGTGACATTTATCTTAGATATTATGTTTATATTATAATTCCGTTTGCATATTGGTTTGTACGGTTTGACTCATCTTAAAGATATAGTTTACTGATAATAATATTAAACCTAACTCAAATTTATAAAAATTTGTTGGGGATTTTGAAACACTTTTTTGTCGTGCCATTAAAAGCAAAATTAGAAGCCAGTACTTTGAAATCTGCAAATTCACCCCAATTAAATTAACTGATGCTGAGCACTTGCTTTTATTCACATTTGTTCGCGTAACACCTTTAAATCATTGATAAAACCCTTATGACAATCACCATTCATATATTTAAGCTTAAATTCAAATGAATCGAATTTCAAAATCTGTTTGTTTTTATCATAGCCAATTTCATGAATCCTTTTCAAATCAAGGGTCTTTGTAGTAAATAAAGATAATTTAAATTCTACTGTTGTCCTGTTAATCCTAACAAGCGGAGTCATTAAACCCCAAAATCCCATAATTAGCATTATAATTGCACAAATCAGAAAGAATCCATCATAAATTAATATAAATGTTTTTTCCCAAAAAATACTTACACTAATTAATAATCCTAAAAATATCAATGCAATGGATCCTGTTTTTTTCCTACTGTATGTTTTATTCATAATCTAATCAACTTTCTATTAATTATCCATTATTAAAACGGTCGTGTCTTTTTTTATAAGCTTGCGCCTTACACCCATATATCATTATTCCTGTTATATCACCTTACTCAATACCTTCATACCTCTTTTATTCGTTTGTAAAGGTTTGCAAATGTCTGCAGGTGTTTGAAATTAAAGGGTATAACTTTCATATTACAGGAAATCATAAGGTTTATTGTTTCCGGCTGTATACAATTTATGCTGTCATTTTTCGGACCCAATATACAAAATCGAAAGAAATTAACGATCAATACAAGGTGATCTAAAGTTGATCAGGTTTTAACCTGTTCGGAAATTCGCTCTTGTGGGGAAGTGAGAACTTAGGCGAAACCGGTCTCACCGCAGGTAAATCTAAAAAATCCATTCAAGATGAATATTTACCTAACAACAATAATATTATATATAAATTAAATTACTATTTTAACTGCCTTATGGTATGGGAAACTAAAACGTCACCTGGTTTTATGAAAAATCATGAAGAAAAATAAAATGATTTAATTGAACTTAAATATGAATGTTATGGTGAAGAAGCCTCCTCACAGTCTGGTATTCCTTTATAATCCCGAAACCAGTCAGAAGGTGTGGACCAATCCCCAGACCATTAATATTGATTTTAATGAATTTAAACGAACTTGTTCCCGATAATACTATAATTAATTTACAATATGACACGTAAATTTCTGTTTCTGGCTTTATGGTTGGTTATTTTAATTCCGCAGATTGATGGGCAAAACCAAAAAATTGACGGTTACCGGGGAATTTGGTTCACCCTTGGCCAATTTTCCGAATTTGGCGACAAATATTCAGGCGGATTGGGAACTTAT
>JAAUTT010000430.1 GCA_012031335.1 Bacteroidales bacterium
TCTGACGATTTGGGTTCGAATCCCGATGGGGTCACCATTAAACACCAAACCCTTGCAGTTATAAATATTTGCAATGGGTTTTTTACTAAAGAGGTGTGTGTATTATAGCAATTACTTTCAGAAGTTAATTTTTCCCTTTTCTTTTACCTTGTCCAGGATTAGTGCAATTTCCATTGCCCTTTCCACCCATTTTGTATTGCTTTCCTTTTTCCATCGAAGAAGTTACAATTTGGTTATAATCCGATTGGCTTAAATATAATGGAGTGTAAACAACACCCAGAGCGGTTAACTGGTTATTAAACGAACGTAAATGATTTCTGGAACCTCTTTCAAGATTTTCGTAAACCATTAAAATGTTCACATTTGATGTTATTGAAATAGCATCTCTTAGGTCCTTAATATCCATTTCTTCAATTAGTGCCCCTGTTTTATAGGCTTCTTCCAGTGAAATGGACCCTTGCGACAATAAATCATTGTAAAGCGTTTGCACCTCAACATCATTAAATATTCCGGTTTCACCAACCAAAGTATCAGATTCCCCATAGTATTTCATAAGATTAATAATGGCACCCAGGTGATTGTTCTCCGCAGATGAAATCCGGCTAAACACCGGGCTATTCCATTTTTGGTTTAGTGCGGAGTAAACGTCTCGTGCAAGTTTCTCTTCTTCTTTCATTTTTTTCAATGATGCAATTTCTGCATCTGTTAAATCGGGAGTTTCTAAAAATGCAGCTTGCATATTTTGGCTTATTACTGTAGATGTTCCATCTGCCGAAACATCCAAAACAGCGGCATAGTTTAAGGTATCAGAACTCAACATGTCTTTTTGACATGAAGTGAACATTGCTAAAACCATAAATACGCTAATTCCCAGCACTTTGATATTTGTTTTCATTTTTTTTATTTATTAAATTATTGGAAAAAACTATATGTAAGTATCCCATTCAGGCAAATCTGACTGCCTGTTAATCATTGAATACAAGGTTATTTTAGAATTATTTGTGCGTTAATGCACGATGAAAGTTCAATATTTACTTTTTAATTGTGGATTCGTAAGTATCACAAATCCGGTTTTTGTTGGCATCTGCAAAGTTTTTACCCTTTCCTTGCCTATTACCTTGCCTTTGGCCGGTACCATCGCATTTGCCGGTTCCATTTCGTTTCTTCATTGAAACATTTTTAAGGGTTTTTTCGGAATTGTCGCATACTCCATTGTTGTTTTTGTCAACATAAGCGGTTCCATTGGTTGTACTCTTGCATTTACTTCTCCCGGAACCATTCTCTTGTTGTGCGCTAACCATAGCTGTTGCTGCAATTATTGCCAAACCAGTAATAAAAAGTTTTGTTTTCATGTTTCTAAAAATTTAATTCGTTAAACCATTATGTCAATTAATATTCTTTCATTCTGTTTGTTCCTTGCCTCCCCCGATATCTTTGTCCTCCTTTACCTGGAAATCCCATCGGAGTATCGTTGGTAAAACATTTCACTAAAAAGTTAGCTCTAAATTGTTTTTGTTGTTTTGGATTACAAATACCTTTAAGGTCCAAATAGTATCTGTAAGTGAGTTTTTTCAAATTGCTGTGCAATTTGCCCGATGGAATCCGATATAGCATTCAATTTACCAGTATCACTTTTTTCAAATATCAATTCTCCAAGCATTTGTTTTCGTTTGGTGGTAAGATCCACGGTAATAACTCTTGCTTGCTGCCGGAATACAGGGTTAATTTCTCTGAATTTATCCATCTGATTACCATCCAGGTTTAGTTTATCGCGAAAATAGCGCCCACTAAACTTCTCCGCATCAGCTTCCAATAGAGGTTGAATTTGAGCAGAATCGTTATCTGAAATATTCGATTGGTGCTGATGGTAAAGTATTGTCGCCAGTGTGGAAAGGTTCATAACCACCAAGACAATGATAGCCCACACCATCCAGCTTTGTTTGTTTTCAGTTTTCATGGCAACTCTATTTAATTATCCGACAAGAGATCAACTGACTCGAGCGCGGCATCGTTGAAATAAGTCAATTCAACCGGTATATTCTCTGTTTGGGAAGCGGGTTGGTAAACGTTACCCACGACCACACCAGTATAAACAGCTGCTATCACCGAAACTGATATTAATGCAGGTTTTACGACCCTGGAGTAAAAAGGAATACTTTCCCGGCTATTTGCATGTTGTTCCATGGTTTCAATTTTTGCCATTATCCGGGTAGAAAGGAAGGGGTTTGGCTGAATTACTTTTTCATGATTAAACACTTTGTCAGCAATGGTTTCCAGGTTATATACTGCCATACAATCCTCACAACTTTCCAGATGAGCTTTAACCTGAGCCCTGATACCTTCGGGCAATCTGCCTTCGCGGTAAGCATTTAATTCGTGTTTGCATAAATTACAGTTCATTTTAATTGATTTTAATGGTTAGAAACAAAACTTATTTTTTCCTACGGTTATTTTATACTTTTTTTCGAAAGAGATAAAAGTTTCTCACGAAGATTAGCTTTTGCACGCTGTATAAGCGCCTCTACCGCTCCTTCGGATGTATTCATTATAAAGGCTATTTCCTTTTGTGACAAATCATCGTACTTACTAAGTACAATAGCTGTGCGCTGATTTTCAGGCAAACTGTTCAGAGCACTTTGCACCATCTGTTTTTGCTCATCAAGCAAAAAAGCATTTTCAGGTATTTCATTTTCAGGTATTGGAATGTCAAAAGTTTTCATCTGGTCGTTTCCATGAAAAAATCCCAACCGTTGAAAAAGTGATGATTTTTTTGCTTTCCGGATTTTATTAAGAGAAGCATTTACAGCAATCCGATATAACCAGGTAGAAAATGAAGAGCTTCCTTTGAACTTTTGGAGAGATTGAAATGCCTGGATAAATACTTCCTGGGTAAGATCCTCTGTTTCATCTTTATCATGAAGAAATCCCATACAGGTGCGAAATATCATTGACTGATGCTTTTCAACCAGAAAACGGTAGGCATCACGATTTCCCTGAAGTATCTGTTTTATAATTTCTTCATCAGTCATTTAATAAATATACGAAATTTATTTACCATGACTAATAAGCTACCAGGATGTGTTTAATACTAAAAAGTTGCTTTTTTCAAGGGTAAATTTAAGCAGGTCAGCATTACAATAAAAGGATCAGGAATCTCTATTAATTAAATTTTGAGATCCCCAATCCTTAAAAATGGAGTAAAATTATTCCTAATTTTTTATATATATTTTTGGATCTATAATCAGAAAGTATCTGGAATCTCTTCCTACCATATAAAGTAACCCGTTATTGGTAGTTAAACCATACACTTTTTCAAGCATCCAGGATGGTACTATATAATTGATTTTTGGAGTTTCTCCCGAAAGATCAATTTCTGTAAAATTATCATTTACTGAATTAATCATATAGGCCTTATTTTCAATAATAGAAAGACGGTTGGGTCCATATAACTGATTGGATTGGAGATATTTTTTTTCAATTGGGTTAAGGGGGTTACTGATATTGAAAGTAGTAATGGAATTGGAAGAATAAGCTATAGTAACAAGGTCGTTTTCAAATTTTTGAAAGCAACAGGTACATGAAAACCTGACTGAATCCTGGATAGTTCGAATCAATTTTGGTTTCCTTTTATTTTTTATGTCAATTACTTTAATACTGCTTCCTGGAAAACAACCTGCAGTATATGCAACATTTCCTTCAATAAAAACTGCAAAAGCCCCATCACCAGTTTCAATACTGCTAATTAATTCAGGGGTTTGGGGTTTGTGGCATCGGCTATATAAAGACGTCCTTCGCAACTATGTGTTAGGTATAGATAGCCATTATGGTAAACTACTTTTCGGAGTCGATCTGAAGTAGGACCATCACCACCCACAGTAAAAGAAAAAACTTTTTTGGGCTTATATGGATCAGAAACATCCACAACCAAGCATTTATGATTCGTAAGTGAAGTAATATACAGGTAGTTTTCATTTTTAGCAACCCCCATGGCATCTATCAATTCGATATCTCTAAAACTTGAGACAATTTTAGGATGGTATGAATCGGATATATCAATAATAGCAACATTATTGCCAACTCGACATGGAACATAAGCAAAGTTTCCGTCAACGAGCACGTCTTCAGGTTCATTCAACTCAACAGGATCAAAAATTTTCCCAACCAAGCCTGCTTGAATATCCTTCATAATATCTGTCGAATTTGGATACTTTTCGCGATCGGATGTACGGTTAAAAAGGTCTTGCTTTGAAAATGTTGCACGAACAATAAACCCCTTATTTGTACCACCAAAAATTAATACAGAATCAGCTTCATTAACAGCGATTATATGATCCAGCCAATCTCCTGCAAATGTTGGTAAAGGTCCGTCGTTTACCCAGGTTTTACCACGATCAAATGAGATATAAACGTTTTTCTCATCGGTATAAGTTGTATAAATTAAAGTATTGAAACCCACATACACAAAATCGTCGGCGCTTCCTTTAAGTGTTGCCAATTTCACAAATTTTCCCTTATTCCCCTGATTTCCTTCAAAGATGTTACCTGAAGCTGAAGCCTGCACAAAAGTGGTAGCACCTGTATACTCGGTTGCATATAAGGCTGTAGTATCCATATTATTCCATAGTTCCCAATTCTCTCCATCGTTTTCGCTTCGATAAACACAGCCTTTCCAACCATTAATAATAATGGAATTACCCAATAAGGTAAAACGATAAAGTGGTTTATCCGAAACGGAGGCAATTTTGATAAAATTATTTCCATGGTCGATACTTCTGTAAATACTACCTCCATCCGAATCGGTATCGCTTACCAGAATTGTACCTTGTTTGGTTAAACATAAACCATATGAAAGAGCAAAACCATCCTTGTTTTTCCCAAAGGAAAACCTGGATAATTTTACCCAGGTTTTACCATAATCAACTGATCTGAAAAATTCTGCACTTTCATTTATTGCATAACAATTTCCTTTCTCATCGGAATTCAGACATGTAATGCCGAACCGTGTCTCCTGTGATGCAAGAAAAGAACTCTTCTCCCATGTCAAACCAAAATCATAACTAGTGAATATCCA
>JAAUTT010000431.1 GCA_012031335.1 Bacteroidales bacterium
CAAAAACCCTTTCAGAAAAGGGGAAGTTAATTACTTATGACAGAATTTGGTTAAAGGCCTCATCCCCTACCCTTCTCCTACGAGGAGAAGGGAGTAGCTCTTCGGCAATTTGAAGCTTTCGTTAATTTTTATTTTCTGTCATCAACCCATTATGCCCCATTTCCCTGGGGTCAGCTCTACCAATGACTTTTTCCTGTTCAATCATTTGTATCACTACCGAGATTTTGCTGAATAATCTTTGTCGGACTCTTCAACACTGAAAAATTCATTTTCAAGTATTTCCAGGAGGTTCTTTGAATTTAGTAATTCGAGCAGTTCATTCCTGCATACCTTTTTGTTTATTTTCAATCCAGAATTAAAAATCTTTGTCCCAAAATAATAAAAGAACAGAACAAAATTATGCAAGCCGAATTTGCTTTGCGATAGCTTCCATAACCCTATTAAATCACCAATGTCAAAGAAAAATGAATAATACTCCAAATCGGTTTTATCAACCGACGATTCTCTTTCATTAATAAACTCAATCCAATCCATTAAAATGAAATCCTTAATCGCATCAATTTCATTTTGGGGCCAGGTATCCCATTAGCGTAAGCCAACTTGGTTGTAATTTCATAAAGACCAATTACTCCACGTCCGCTTAGGATGTTATGAACCTCCAGAATTCTCGGTAAAAAGTGTTTATAATGTTCAATTTCACCCCATGTATATAGTGCACTTCCATGATAAACAGAAAAATCATCTTCTTCCAGTTCCCTGAGCTTTTTCGAAGCCAGCTTTTTAGCATCAGCAGGATCAACACAGCCGCAATCGCAATAATGCATATCCGATGTGGTGTATCTATTAAAAGTAAGATATAAATTGTCTATAACTACATGCTTCTCCATTACACATAAAAGTTTACCCCAATCCATCTTCGTTGCTATTTTGAAAAAAAGCCAAACAATAACAATAACACTGCATCTGTTTTAACTTATCTGCTCTTTAATCGAAAACAAAATACAAAATATTGAAAATTAAAATTAAGCAGGAAGGATTTTATAGCTTAAAAATCTCAAAATGCCAAAACAACAAATAATCACTACATTTGTTTTTATTTGAATTTTACAAATATGGAAAACATAAGCATAAGAGAATTTTATAAAGATATTTTTGCCAGTACCGGATGCCAGCTCGACTATTTTTTAGATAGTAAAAGCAATACCGACCTGGGTCATTTCAATGTTTTTGAAATTGCCAAGTTTTATTTCAGTGGCAATAAAAAATCGGAAATGACATACAACAGGAGATTGTATTATAAAATAAGCCTGATAAAAGGCAAAAACCTTGTTGAATATGCCGGAAAAACAGTTCTCATAGAAAAACAAGGAATATTATTTGCAACACCAAAAATTCCTTATAGATATACTCCCCAAAACCAGGAGCAATCTGGATTTTTCTGTGTATTCACCAAAGAGTTTTTATCGAAATCGAAAACCGGTTTACTTATCGACGAGTTACCCATTTATCAACCCAACAGCGATTTTGTTTATCAGTTAAATGATGAACAATATGCGGAAATGGAATTGATATTCACGAAAATGGATGCGGAACTTTCATCGGACTATGCTTTTAAGTACGATTTAATACGTAACTATGTGATGGAACTGATACACACCGGACAAAAACTTAAACCCATAGAAAGCACCGTCCTACCAATGCTGCCGGCAGAATCTCATCCCTGTTTATAGAATTACTTGAAAGGCAGTTTCCCATTGAAAGCGATGCACAGGTTATTCAGCTTAAAGCTCCGGTTGATTTTGCCAAAACGTTAGGCATACATATCAACCACCTTAATAAGGTATTGAAAGAAACTACAGGCCGCAGCACAACAGAAATTGTGAATGGCAGGATAGCAGAAGAAGCTAAAATACTACTGAAACAAACACAATGGAATGTTTCCGAAATAGCCTATGCTTTAGGCTTTGACGAGGTGGCTCATTTTTCGAACTTTTTTAAAAAACACACTACCCTTTCACCATTGAAATACCGAAATTGATTGTTTTTTGCAAATAATGGATGCTATTTACAAGCAAAATATTTCCCCATTACCTGACATTTGTAAAACAAATTTTAATAGGAAATAAAATGACAGGTAATTCAAACAGAATAGCATTAGTAACCGGCGGCAGCCGTGGACTTGGCAGAGATATGGCAATTCAGTTAGCCCGGAAAAATTTTGATATTATCATCACCTATAACAGCAACAAGGAAGCTGCCATAAAGGTGCTTGAAGAAATTAAAACTATTGGTAAAAAAGCCATTGCCTTGCAACTTGATGTTGCAAAAAGTAAAAGTTACGAGGCTTTTATAGGCCTTGTAAAGGACAAGCTGACAAGTGATTTCGGATCGCACCAGATTTATGCATTGGTGAATAATGCTGGTACAGGACTTTATGCTCCTTTTGAAAATACAACAGAAGAGCAATTTGATGATATGGTAAACATTCACCTGAAGGCTGCTTTTTTCCTGACACAAAAAGCACTTCCCCTTCTGAGTGATGGTGGAAGTATCGTAAACATATCGTCGGGCCTGGCCCGCTTCAGTAACAGTAACTATTCAGCGTATGCCATAATGAAGGCTGCCATCGAAAGTTTAACCAGATATCAGGCGCTGGAATTAGGCAGCAGAAAAATACGGGTAAACACTGTTGCTCCGGGCGCTATAGAGACTGATTTTGCCGGCGGTGCAGTAAGAGACAATAAGAATATTAACGATATGATAGCAAGTGTTACGGCATTAGGAAGAGTGGGTTTACCCGATGATATCGGCAGTGTTGTAGCCTTTCTTTGCAGTGAAGATGCTAAATGGGTAAATGCACAACGAATTGAAGTATCCGGGGGTGTTCATATTTAAACAAAAATCCTTATCGGTTAAATACAGGAGGGCCGGGTAAAAAGTAATAATCCAGCCCTTTACTGTATCTGACCTGCACAAAGTCGCAGTAAACATGTAGATGCACACTTTTTATACAGCATTATGCAACTCTGTGACTTTATGTTCAATTTAATTTTCGCGCAGGAGAGTTATTATTTTATTCAATCATTCTGTTAAACCGGATTTAGTATTTAAATATTCAAAGATTACAGCAATGGTTACTATTATCCAAGTTACAGCAAATTGTGGATGCCATTCTAACTTTTTAGCTTATTTTTAAGTCTATTAGCATTCTTTAATAATAGATCTGGATTCCTTTTATACCCGTTCGGTTTTTCTGTAATCAAAATATATTTTAAAATATCCATTGTGTCCTTTAGTGTTTTTAAATCCTTGATTAAGGATTCATTATAGATCTTTAACAGTTCCTCATTTTCAACAATTTTTACATAATCAAAACACTTTTCCGGTGATGTATATTTCTCAAGCCCCCATGCTAAGATGAATCCCGTGTAACGGTTCCTTTGTTGATTTTCAGCATACAAATATGATTTGCAGCATTTACATACCAGCAGGAACTCTCAAGATATTCATGCATAACCAAATTGTTCCATAAAATATTGGAATATACTGAAGTTATGGACCGATGTCTATCATCACAGTATAGTTTATCAAAAACAGCATAGAATTCATTTGAAAAAGTTGGTGAATTCTCTATAATTCTTACGTATTCTTTTATTTCATTTACAGTATAATACTTTTTCCATCGGGTAGAAACATACCAATAAAAACACAATCCAGCGATAAGCAAAATAATCACAAATCCTAAAAGTCCTTTTTAATAAAAGTTTAAAAAAATCGTTTCATTGGGGCACTCCCCTGGTCCTTTGAATTTCGGGTTCTCATGGTTTACTATCCAGATTTTTATTTTATCCGCAAACATTTTTAACCTTATTTAATTCTCAGGATTTGAGTAATAGTCCCATGTTGCTTTTGCAATATCGGCAATTATCTTTTCATTAGTTGCTTCATCTTCTTTTGAATTTGTAATAAATACACTAATGAAAAAATATTTTCCATCTGGTAAGAATACAATACCAATGTCGTTCACCGCTTCTGTTATACCGTTGTTTGTTCCTGATGAACCTGTTTTGTGCGCAACAATGGTTCCGTCGGGTAACTGACCTTTTATCCTGCGCTTTCCAGTTTCTGTGGCCTTCATAACATTCCAGATAAAATTGTAACTGGTTTCGGAAAGCAAATTCTCCTTTTTGAGGTAAAACTTTGTGAGTGTTTCGTTGGCTGCTTTTGGTGTGATCCAATTCTGAAACATCAGATCCCAATTCGCTTGTTGTGTTTCTTCATTCAATTTTATTGAAATGTCTTTAATATTATTTTCTTTAAAGTAATCTTCAACCGTTCCGGGGCCACCAATAAGCCTTAATAAAACGTCGCATCCAACATTATCACTCAGCGAAACTGTATAATCAATTAACTTTGAAATTGAAAAACTTCCTCCATCAGGATTTTCTTCTCTAAGTGGACTCCATAAATCGGGCAACAATTCTTTCTTCTGTATTTCAACCTTTTGTTCCAGTGAAAATTTCCCTTCATCAATTTGAGACAACACTTTTAATGCAATATGATATTTAAACACGCTTTGCAAAGGGAATCGTTTATCACCGTTATAGGAAATGGTATCCTTGCCATCATTCCCAATTATTGAAACGCCAACAACTGCATTCTTATCCGAAACAATTTGTTTTATTTTATTTCTTAACAAATCCGTTTTCTGATTTGGTGTATGACAACTAATTATCAGAAAAACAAATGTAGCTAAGGGTATTATTCTTTTCATATTTAGATTAGAATTTGAGTGAGAAACGAGCTTAATAAAAATACCATCAAAATTTATTAAAATTAACAAGGATTACTATTTATCTGCAATTTCCCGGAGAAATTATTGAATCAGACCAGAAATCGCACATCCATGATTCTATATTTTTGACTTTTATTGGTTTTAGAGTTATCTAACATTGTTGTTTACCACAATTGTTTTTGGCAGGCCCTAATCCCTATAAACACAAAGGCATACTTCTTAATGCTACCTTTGTGACTTCGTGACTTTGTGTTCAATTTAATTTTAA
>JAAUTT010000432.1 GCA_012031335.1 Bacteroidales bacterium
CCCTTAGATATAAGTATGATTTTATCATTCAACAACACAAGATTAGTGGAATCAAATCTATAGTTTGACTTGATAAAATATGAATTTGTTTCTTTCTTATTCGGGTAAATATCATAAACTTGATGATCCTCCATTCCGAAATAAAAAATTGATGATTGAATAATAACACTATTCCTATCATCTGCCAAGAATAGCATGAGAAATTTATGGTTCTTCTGACAATCACTCACCAATTGTCCAGAATTAATATCCTCCAAATATTTTGTGTTTACCCAATAATCAATAGAATCATTTGAATCATTCGCAAAACAGGAACTCGTTATCGCCAAAGAAACATAAAAAATCACTAAGTAATTGCTCATTGTCTTTTTTTAAATTGCCCACAACATCCATATAACATTATTACCATTATATCACCATTACTCAATACCTCCAAACCTCCAATTTCCATTTGTAAACGTAAGCAAATGCCAGCAGGTGATTGTAATTACCTGGTATCAATTTCATATCATAGGATATCATCAGGTTTGTTGTTTGGAATTTCCGATTGGTGCAATTTACAAAATAGGATGGGTATTTTACAATTAGGTTTTGAAAAATAATAACAAAACATGAGCTATAATCGTGTTTTAATTATTTCTATTTTTTTATTTGTCCTTTTTGCTGTAAATATTATACATTCCCTTTCAATTGCCATAGTTCGTATACCTTTTGGCTCCTGTATCACAATATTTATAATCATTTTATCTGCAGTCTCATAAATATTCCCGATTTGAAATCTATATCCACCTGTCCCAAAACTTTCATTTATTGCAATAACATATAAATTATTAAAATATACGTTGGGAACGGGCTCATATAAACCAAAAGCTGCGATCCAATAATCTTTTAAACCGGAAGTGGTTTTAATTATATAATCTCCAGGATCAATTGCACTGTAATAGTGGCCTTGTTTCAGTATTGTATATGGACAATTTGTTTTTAAAGTATCATGTGCCTGCCCATACATGTAGAATATAGTTAAATTGCTTAAAAGCAGCGTTATTAAAATTTTTACTTTCATAAAATCAATATTTAACTTTACGTTACAAATATTATTCCAGTTAAATTACCTTAAAAAAGCTGATAAGAATCAAGTAGTCAATGATAAAAAAAACCAGAATCAAATTAAATTTATTTTCTAACGATAAATTGTGCGACTAGTGGCTGCTTGCGTGTCATTTCCCTTCTAAACCGCTACGCAACAACGAACGTTTAGTTTAACCTAACCTCTCCGATAAAGCGCAGGCAAGCAACGCTTTATCGGTGGCTGAGTGCAGGAGGTCGTTAATCCCTTTTATAAATTGTCAAAGAATTTAATCATCAAAGTGTTATAGTCGACAAATTCTGTAAGGGGCAGCGTTTCATATTTGTCATAAACGTCATGGTATGCCTGAATTCCACCTTGCGTGTAAATATAAAAACATGGGACACCCTTTTGATAAAATAAACAATGATCGCTAATACATGCTGCTCCACGAATATCAACTTTCGGTAACAGGTTATGTTCTGTATTTATTTTGGTCAACAAATCAAATTTGTCCTTATATACACTTCCATTTACAACCCGAATTCCTTCTTCTCCTGTTCCGGCTAAATCAAAGTTTACGAGAAACTTGATTTTTTTTAACTTAAACATTGGGTTTTCCGTAAATTCCTTTGCACCAAAAAGTCCTATTTCTTCAGCTGCCAGACTAATAAATACAATTGAATATTTTGGCTGGTTCTTGTTATAATAGTTTGCCAAGTTTAATATCATTGCTATTCCGCTTGCATTATCATTAGCACCGGGAAAATATGTGTCTGTCCCCATTTTTCCCAGGTGGTCGTAATGTGCTGTTACAACAATAAATGAGTCTGGTTTTAAACTTCCTTTTATATAGCCAACAATATTCTGGGTTTGATATTTATCAATAAATTTATTATCAATTTTTAATTCAACTGAATTCAAACCTTTCAAATCAAGCTCTTTATTAATTATTATAACAGGTCGGACATTCAATGTTACTGAGTTGTCCCATGTTAGTTTTTCTTTTGTGTATATAATAACACCCTTACAAGGAATTTCAATACTATATTTGAGATAAGCAATAAACTCATCTATCATTTATTTAATTCATTGTTATCTTTTGATTTAATCGTATTGTCAATCAAAACAAAGTTATCTTCAGCTGTTTGAATTAAATTAATAAACTTTTCTTTTGTATTGATTCCATTCCTATCTGTTTTTACGACATTGATTTTCCCTTTTATGCCCGGAGAGGAAGATTCAATGAGATAATCAATTCCTGGCTTCAAAACTTCTCCGTTAATTTTTACTAAAACCTCATTGGGAAATGTATTAATGGAGATATTGAATTTTTGATAATACGATTTCCCAAATGGAAGTAATCCAAATCGTTTATATTCGTTCGAAATATATTCCGCTGCCAGTATATTCCCATTTTCGGTGTAGCCTCTTCCTTTAAATTCAGGCGATGCCAGTTTTTGAACAATTGTTTTTGCATATTCAATGTCCTGAGAATACAAATGTGCACTCAGCGTGAGTAAAATAAGCAGAATGTTAAATCTTTTCATATCTGTTGTTTTTTTAATAGCCACCAACGATGATGGTAAAATTATTGCAGCATTAGAACGCATAATCTTATCGGTACGTAAAACAGCTTGTTAAGGGTAAAAATTTTTCAATCTGCAAACTCCTGCCGTTTTAATTTTACCGTATGCAGCGGTTACTATTATTTTATAAACATTTTTAAATCCAGCTAGGAATCTTACCTTCTGATTCCCATTTTTTACAATTTTCTTTGTGTTTATTATAATCACCAAAACAAAGAGCATCTAATATCTCTTGTCTGGTTATATTTAAATTGTCAAGTTTTTGCTTAATCAAGTCAACATGCTTGTCTACAAATATTTCAAATCTTTGGTAAGCCCAAATATATTTATTCTCAGTGTCAATATTCTGAAATTCCATTGGTAAATCATATATGTCGGTTCTTAAAATTAATCCCATAAATTCATTGGGCAATTGCCTATGGTCAAAAATAAAAGGAACTGAAATTGATATCACATCAGTATCACCGATTATGTTAGTAACACCATTTACTTTTAATCCATATTTTTTAATTGTCCATATCGACTTATGAAAGTTGATATAATCCTTTTAGAGTCCATATATAAAAATTCAAAAGTATTGTCGCATAGCGTATTTATTAAGGTTGCTGCTAAACATTTTATATATAATTATTCCTATTATATCACCATTACCCAAAACCTCCCCACCCTTTAAATCCGTTTGTAACCGTTCGAAAATGCCTCCAGTTGTTTGAAATTACACAGTATCGCTTCCATATCATGGTAAATCATCAGGTTTGTAGTTTCCGGTTGTGTAAAATTTATGTAATCATTTATCAGCCCCAATATACAAAATCGAAAGAAATAAACGAACAATACAAGGTGACCTAAAGTTAATCAGGTTTTAACCCAACTTGCGGCAAAAAAACATAAAATTAGGTTAAAATTAAGCTTTTATTGGCTTTAATTAGAGTTTTCTTGGAATCCCACTTAAACATCAGATAATCAATACCAGGTCCTTTCAAAATGCATTTGTAGTACACAATTGGGTATTGATTTTTGATAATGAATATATTACATTGCATCCACTTAGATTTTTTTATCCAGAAACATCTATTCTGAATCAAAACCACATGAAAACAACTGGAATTATGGTTAATCAGAACAAAAAAAGAAAAAATCTGTAGTACACAAACCTGAACTTGTCTAATGTCAATTCATTGATATTATGTATAATATAAACACCATAGCTGCAAAATGGGATAAGGTAGTTATATAATCAAATACAATTCACCTTTATTGTTCTATTGTCCAAACGTATAAAATTTTCCAATTGTGTCTGGTGAATTTTTATTTTATCAATAAATACAATCAAATTGAGAATCTATAACACTTTAGTTGATTTTTTTTAGAATTAAAATACTTATAGTAAAATAATCCGAAATCGTTTCACTTATTGCATAAGCCAATAAAGTCAATGGTACTTACTCTCTATCTGATTTACCTTCGCTCGTAAGAGGAATATTATCAACTAAGAATACAATTAATCCAGTTCGGCTTCCATAAATTATCTCTGGTATTGAAAATCTTTATTGTTGCTCTGTCTGAATCCTGTTATTTACAAAGAATAATTAATCAATAAGATGCAAATCAAAGAAAAGTAAGCAGCAAAATCAGTAAATTATATCCATTAATCACTAAATACCATTTATTTGTCAATTACTTAACCTAATGTGATTTGATGTAATCATTTTTCACTAATATTCAACAAAAAATCCAGGTATTGTATTAAAATAACATTAACTGTTATTCGTTTTGTTAATTATGTTACAAAATCTAATTTTTATGTATTCCTTATTATAAGTGAATATAATGATTTTATAAACCCAAACACATGTTTTAGTTTGATTGTAAAGGTTATCGATTTTTTTCCCAATGTTTAATCCTAATTTTTATTTTATTTCACATTTTATTAAACTTTAAATCTCAAAATTATGAAAAACATTTCTTTATTACTCTGCGGTTTATCCGTCATTTGTTTAATAGCTATTTCAGCCTGCGAAGGTAAAGAAGGACCGGAAGGGCCTGCAGGAGCAACAGGGCAACAGGGCCTCAGGGAGTGCCCGGTAATGCAAATGTGGTATTGTATAACTTTGGAGAAAAAACATTTACTAGTTCGACTTCTTATCCATTAGCCGGAATTACAACCGGTTATCTTGATTCGTGTATTGTTTATGCATATTATAAAGTTTCAGCAGGCTCATCGTATTGGTATCCGGTTCCAGGTATAGGTGCGGGTAATGCTTATGAAGTACGCAGCTATTTTTTCAAATTCAACTTATTTTGTAAAGTAAGCCATCGGTAAAGTACACTATCACTATCTTTAGCTAGGTTTCCAGTTTTGAGGAAGGAGTTCTGATAACTTTTTAGCTTTATGGTCATGTATTCG
>JAAUTT010000433.1 GCA_012031335.1 Bacteroidales bacterium
AGCTGCCTGTCACCCTTTTTTAAGTTACACCTGTCTTACGATATATTTTGAAAAACTTAGAAAAACACCTATGCCTGACATATAATTTACCTCATAATTAAAAAGGCTTTCGAATACGTCTTGATAGTGAAGAGGCCAAATTATTGCAGCATTGGATTTCAGATAGTCCCGAAAACCTGAAATATTTTAATGAGGTCTGTGATATCTGGACTGCTTACGGGGAACATTTACATAACGACTATGATCCGTTGGAGGCATTGGATAAGGTAAGAAACCGGCTTGGTGGATTTTTGGAAAACAAGGAAAAAAAGGCAAGAGGTTTGACAGGTTTATGGTTAAAAGTTGCGGCATTCATCCTTGCCTTAATTGCTGTTGGCTGGCTGAGCTATTATGCAGGAAACAGGCAAACCGGTTTAACGCCCGAAATTACCGAAATAGAATCTCCTATGGGATCCCGTACAAAGGTCAATCTTCCCGATGGAACAAAGGTTTGGCTAAATGGTGGCAGTATGTTAAAATTCAGCAGCAGATTTAATAAGTCCGACAGGATAGTTTCCATTACCGGCGAAGGATATTTCGATGTTATGCACCGGAAAGAACTTCCATTTGTTGTTAATACGCACGAAATCAGGATTAAAGTGTTGGGAACCACCTTTAACATTAAAGCTTATCCCGACGACGGGTCGATTGAAACTACCCTGGAAAGGGGATCACTGTCCATCGAAAAAATGTCGTCCGGAGGGACTTCCATGCCTCAAACAATATTGGCGCCTAATCAAAGGGCTACTTATATAAAGATGAACGGCAAAGTTCATCTCTCGGAAGAAGATAAAAAAGCTACAATGAATAATTCTCCCGATCCGATTAAACCCCTGAGGGAAAAATTGCTGATTTCAAAGAGAATTGATACACAAGTCTATACATCATGGAAAGAAAATAAACTCGTTTTCAGGAACGAACCGTTCGAAAGCCTTATTTTAAAACTTGAACGTTGGTATGGTGTAAACATTATCGTAAAAGATGATGAAATAAATAATTACCATTTTAACGGAACCTTCGAAAAAGAAACCATACACGATGTATTAGATATCATTCATTTTGCTCTTCCGATAAAATACTCGGTAAATCACGATTTGATTACGATAACATTTGATAAAGGAGTGAGAAAAACTAAATAAAACCATTTCAATTACTAATTATAAAAACAGATGCCTATGACATAAAACAAAAACCGGAAGATGACAAAATAACATCTTCCGATCCGCTTTCAAGCCTTCCGGTTGCCGCCGGAAGTAACCTGAGTGTATAATTTAATAACTACTTCAAAATTATGAAAAAAAAGTCAGAATCCACCTCTCATGTCTATGAGAGATTAACTAAACTATTGCTGATTATGAAAATTACCTTGATGCTTGTACTTATAGGTACGCTTACGGTTTCTGCATCCGTTTATTCCCAGGCAACAAAACTTAGCCTGAATTTAAAGGATGCAACTGTTCGTCAGGTGCTGGATGAGGTTGAAAAACAATCCGATTTCAGGTTTTTTTATCTTGATGAACAGATTGATGTAGGCCGAAAAGTGGATGTCACATTTAAAAACGAAGGAGTTGAGGACATCCTAACTTCCATTTTCGATGTGAACCAGATAAAATATAAGGTCTTTGACAATAACCTCATTGTACTCACTCCGGCTTTTAATTTCGTTTCCGTTGCCCAGAACTTCCGGGTAACGGGTAATGTAACAGATGCTGCAACCGGCGAAGCGCTGCTGGGTGTCAACGTTGTGGTACAGGGTACAACTTTAGGGGTTGTTACTGATCTCGACGGAAATTATACTATCGAGGTTCCAAATGAGAATTCAACCCTGGTATTTTCATTTATAGGGTATGCCTCTCAAACGGTATCTGTTTCGGGAAGAAACGTTATTGACATCCGGCTCGAAACCGACACCAAAAGTCTGGAAGAAGTAGTGGTGGTAGGTTATGGTGTTCAAAAGAAAAAATTAACTACCGGAGCTAACCTCAATGTAAAGGGCGAACAGATTGAAGCGCTTAAAACGCCTACTGTTATGGATGCGCTAAAGGGTATTACCCCGGGTGTAAATATTACTCAGAATAATGGCCAGCCGGGTGCTTCAAATAAAATCTATATCCGGGGGCAGGGTACAATTGGTAATTCCAATCCCTTGTATGTGGTCGATGGTGTGGTCCAGGGAAATATCGACTATCTCAGTCCCAGTGATATCGAAAGTGTCGATGTTCTGAAAGATGCCGCTTCGGCAGCTATTTATGGCAACCGGGGAGCCAATGGGGTCATTCTTGTTACCACCAAACAGGGCCGAAAAAATATGAAACCGGTTATTACGTACGATGGTTATTACGGAATACAAAATGTTTATAAGAAACCGGATCTTCTAAATGCTCAGGAATACGCTCAGATATTGGACGAATCGGTTGTGAATGCCGGATTATCTCCTCATGATTATACAACTATGGTTCCCGGCTGGGAAAGAATTCAAAGTGGTGAATGGAATGGTACTAACTGGTTCGAAGAAATGATGGTTAAAAATGCTCCTGTAACGAGCCATGCTTTTGGTATTCAGGGGGGATCGGAAAAAGCCATTTATTCAGTCGGGGCTTCCAATTACGATCAAGATGGAATTTTCGGAAAACAATCCAATTCGTATTATAAAAGAACGAACTTCAGGATCAACTCCGAATATATCCTTAAATCCAATTCCAATTTCGATGTGGTTAAAATCGGAGAAAATATCACCTTTACTAAAACGAAAAACAATTCGGTACGCCAGGGAAATATTTATTGGAACGACGTACATAATGCATTGGTGGCAAGTCCTTTTCTACCATTGTACGACGAGAATGGCAACTATCATAAAACGATTGACGGATGGAATTCTTCCGATCCAAACCCCGCTGCTCTCATGGAATATAATACCAAATATGGCGAGAACGATAACAACCAGATCGTTGCTGCATTCTACCTTGTGATACAACCTGTTAAAAATCTGAAATTACGTTCGAGTTTTGATTACAACGCATTTTGGGGGACCAGCAGAAACTGGGTGCCGGAATATAACCTGGGGCAAAGGTATATCACCGATGGGGACAGGGTACAGCAAAATGCCTGGTCGGGCTCTGGGTATACTCAGTATAACACAATTTCGTACGCAACAAGTATAAATAATAACCACAACTTCTCGGCTATGGTTGGTAACAGTATCGAGAAAACGCTTAAAAACGAAACCTTAAGCATATCCAACCGCAACAGTCTTTTTCAGGATTATCAGCATGCTTATATTTCAAATACCGGAGCTCCTGGAGCAGCCAATAATACCGCTATAACCGGAAGGGACGACTATGGATGGGCTATGATGTCCTATTTTGGTCGTTTCGAATATAATTTCAAGGAAACTTACCTGCTATCGGCAATGCTGCGGTCCGATGGGTCCTCGCGCTTTACCAAAGAAAACCGGTGGGGCTATTTTCCTTCTGTTTCGGCCGGTTGGGTTATCAGCAATGAACCTTTTATGTCAAAAACTTCAGGTTTTCTAGACTTCCTGAAACTGCGTGCCAGCTGGGGTCAGGTGGGGAACGAAAGTGTAAGTAGCTTTCTCTGGTCGTCTACCATTTCTTATCTGAACAGTGGTAACGCTTTTTATAACTGGTCGTATGGCTTCAACCCCGATAAAACAACACGCAATATAGGAACAGCTCCCGCAAGGATAGCAAATCCCGATATTGGTTGGGAAGTTTCGCAACAGATTAATGTTGGTTTCGATGCCAATTTCCTGAAATCAAGATTGAGAGCTACGTTAGACTGGTATAAAAAAGATACCAAAGATTGGCTCGTTCTTACAAACATTCCTGTAAACAATGGTATAAGCGGTATAACTGTAAATGGCGGACAGGTAACGAACAAAGGATTGGAACTATCGCTTGCCTGGAACGAAACACTCGAAGATCTCAATTATGGGGCTACTATCGCTTTTTCGCACAATAAAAATGAAATTACCGATATTGAAAATTCAGAAGGAATTATCCACGGCCCTTCCAATGTTTTAAGTCAGGGTACAGGCGAATTTTACAGGGCACAGGTTGGCTATCCTATCGGATATTTCTGGGGCTACGAAACGGATGGCGTTATGCAGAATGAAGCTGAAGCTGCAGCTTGGGTTGCTCCTGCCGGGGCAAAAATGCCGGCCAGCCTTATTTCCCCGATCAGAAACCGGGCGACCTCAGGTGGGTAGATCAGAATAAAGATGGTGTAATCGATGAAAAAGACAAGGTGATGATTGGAAATCCAAACCCCGACTATATACTTGGCTTCCAGTTAAATTTCGGTTATAAAGGTTTCACGATTAACGCCACTGCAAACGGCTCTTTTGGTCAACAGATTGCAAAATCTTACAGGTCATTTGCCGATAGCTATAAAAATAACTTTACCACCGATGTGTTTAAACGCTGGCATGGTGAAGGTACTTCCGATAAATTTCCCCGCCTGCTCTCAACACCGCACCGTAATACCCAAAACCTGTCGGATATATATATCCAGAACGGAAATTTCCTGAGAATCAGCAATGTTACGGTTGGATACGATATTAAACGGGTAATAAAAGCGCTGCCTCTTAATGAAGTAAGATTCTACATTACTGCCCGGAATCTTTACACTTTTACCAATTACGATGGTATGGATCCTGAAATTGGTTCGAGCGGCGGAACCACCGATAACTGGGCAACAGGTATCGACCTTGGTTTATATCCATCGGCCAGAACTTATTTATTCGGTGTTAGTGTTAAGTTTTAATTTCAAAAAGGTGTGAAATGTCCATGATCCGAAACGATCACGAATCAAGATGAACAATTCATCATAGATCCCTGCCTGACGGTAGGCAGATTCCATATGACCTTTAACTAAAAAATTTTGTACATATGAAATAGCCATGATTAATAAACACCAGGCGAAATGATTAAATTCCAACATCATGGCGTATTCCATACAACCTTTAAAATAAATTTATACGTATGAAA
>JAAUTT010000434.1 GCA_012031335.1 Bacteroidales bacterium
GCGGCCCAATGGAGCGGTGTGTTCCCGTGTCCATCCGAACGACCGCCAGTCGTCGTTGTAGTATCGCGATTTGTATTCGCAACTGAATGTGAAAAGCCGGCGGTCGAACCGGCTCCACTGAACGAGTTGTTCGTACGCATCCCCAACCGAGCATTGACACCACTGGCAAGACCCGTAAATGGACTAATGGTACGGGCAATACGTGGGGGACTAACAGATGAATCACTGGACGAAAACGACAACGAAGTAGCATAGATCGATGACGTTCGTCGAAGACGAGCTTACCGTATGAATAATCAGTGTCACACATACCAACTTTTGTCGTTATCCGTAACGACTTGACCTTCTTGCGATATCATTTCATTTTGAAGAATCGCTGTGCTGCGACAACCACCGAAAGCACAAGAACGAGCCATGGCCCGACGACTTATATCTGGTACAGTCGCATGAAACAGAACATTCCGAGCCGCATCCAATTCGGAGATCGTACCTGCTTCTACTTGACGACTTAAATCACGGAACAACATCAAAAAACAAACAAACAGACGGCTTTGATCTAAACTCCCTATGAGTTCTATTCTCCTCCGTTCATATTATACGAACGAGGAAAGCTAGTATTCAACTGTATGGTTTCAGATTTTGGTTTGTCTTCGTTTTTGTTTTTGTTTTTTATTTCCTGAATCGATACCAAGTTTTTCAAAAAGAATATCTCCGAGCTGCTTTGGTGACTGAATATTAAATTCCGTACCGGCATGCCCGAAAATATCTGTTTCAAGTTTACAAAGATCCTCTCTTAATTGTCCTGCCAGTTCGGCCAATGCATGTTTATCGAGATGAATACCGGAATATTCCATCGTTGCCAAAACATTAACCAATGGCATTTCAAGATTTGAAGATAATTCCGTCAGATTTTTAGTATTTAACACGTTCCATAAAATATTTTTCAATTGATATGTAACATCAGCATCTTCAGCAGCATACTCCGAAATTTTATCCAGCGACACTGTATCCATAGTCCGTTGTTGCTTACCTTTCCTATCAAATCTTCAATAGGAACCGGAGTATACTTCAGATATTTTTCTGAGAGATAAGTCATATTATGACGTTGCTCGGGTTCGAGGAGATAATGAGCCAGCATTGTATCAAATATTTCTCCCTTTACTTCAATACCATAATTGCGAAAAACCAAAATGTCAAATTTGATATTTTGCCCAATTTTTCTGATGTTTTCATCCAAAAGAATTTTACTAAACTCTTCCAGATAAGTCTTCTGTGTTTCGTTGTCTTTAGGGAAAGGAACATAATAAGCTTCCTTTTCTTTCCATGAAAAAGAAATACCAACCAATTCCGCTTCAAAAATGTTAAGAGAGGTAGTTTCTGTATCAAAGCAAATTTCCTTTTGTTTTAGGATGGATTCAACCAGAAATTTAAGTTCCTCTATGTTATGAACAACTTTATAATTATGGGCGGTATTCTCAATATTGCTGTACATTTTTTCCTGCTGAACCATATCGGGAGCCACAGGATCAAATAAGGTTGCCTGGAAAGTCTGAGGTTTGTTTACTCTTGCACTAACCCTTTTTTCAAGATTAGAAATATTTAATCTTTGATAAATGGGTCTGACTTTAGCCATGTCATGTTTTTTAACGATCAGATCAGAACAATTAAAAACATGAGGCACATCAGTGCAGATTGTACATAATTTTTTAGCTAGCAATATATTATCTTTATGGGCCGAAATTATTTCAAGAACTTTCCCTTTTAGTTTTTGAAGATTATTAAACAATCCCTCCAAATTTCCATGCTCCAATAAAAGTTTTGCTGCTGTTTTTCACCAATACCAGGCGCTCCAGGTACATTATCCGACTTATCTCCCATGAGTGCCAGAAATTCAAGAAATTGAGCAGGAGTTTCCACGTCAAAATAATTTCTGATATTATCCAAAGAAATAACTTCATTTGAAGAACCAGCTTTCCCCGGTCGTAGTATAAAAATATTCTTATCAAGCAGTTGTATGTAATCTTTATCAGGAGTAACCATAAAAACCTGAAAATCCTCTTTGGAAGCCATTTTGGCAATAGTACCTATAACATCATCTGCCTCATAGCCTTCTACTTCGATAATTGGAATATTGTATGCACCCAGCAATTCTTTTATTACCGGAATGGATTTTTTAATTTCCTCCGGTGTCGCATCCCTGTTAGCCTTATAAAGAGGATAAATATCATTACGGAAAGTCAAACCAGGAGGATCGAAAGCCACAGCCACATGCGTTGGATTTTCTTTTGAAAGAATATCTTCTATGGTATTCATAAAACCAAAAACGGTAGAGGTATTAAAACCTTCCGCATTAAACATGGGGCTCCGGAGAAAAGCATAATAGGAACGATAAATTAATGCGTATGCATCAATCAGGTATAAACGGTTAAGATTATTCATATTTTTAACTCAATTAGGCGCAGGAACATTTACTAACACATTCAACAATACTGGATAAATTGTTATGCTTCAGAAAATAATAGGTGTTTTTTCCATCTCTTTTGGAATTAAGAACCCCTTTGTCCTTTAAAATACCTAAATGATGAGAAGCAGTAGCTTGTTCAATTTTAAGTGCTGTGTGTATTTCAGAAACAGTCAGTTTTTTCCCCTCTTCCAAACAGTTTAATATGGAAATCCTAACCGGATGTGCAATAGCTTTGAGCATATTAGCTGCAGTTTCTAATTGTTCTGTTGTAAGATCACTGAAATTCATTATAAATCCTATAAAGTGAAATATATTAATAGACAAATATATAAATAATAAGTCCAAGATAAAATTACCGGAATCCATGTAATTATCCAGATGACAAAGAAAATTATTCTGTGAAAATTTGAAAAATTCGATTAGGTTTGAATAAAATTTAAAAACCTCATGTCGAATATTAATACTGTTCAATCCTCTGTAATAGAGAATTAAAACAATACAATAAGTATTTAAACAAACTCTTAAAAGTAAAACAGGAATTCTGGATGTATTGGCTAATTATATCCATCACCGAAAAGAAAATATCTTGTACCTATATTAACAGTTTTATCAGCTAAACTATTTGGAGAATTAACAAATAAAACTTATTCAACCTTAGCCCTAATTGATTACTTATATACAGCAACACTTATTCACCAGGATGTTAAGGAAATTTCGCCCGATAAAAAAAGTTTGTTCCACATTAAAGAACTTTGGAACAGTAAATTATCAGTATTATTGGGAGACTATTTCCTGGCAAAAGGATTGCTTTTATCTGTTAAAAACAAATCGTACAATTTGTTGGATATAGTATCAAATTCTGTTAAACAAATTACTGAATTTTGAATTAGGTATATTACAATTAACCAGAGATTTAAATTTTGATAAAAATATATATTTACAAGTAATTGAAGATAAATTTCCAGCGCTTTTTTCAGCTTGTACGATGTCTGGTGCAATATCAGTCAATGCCAATGTCCATCAGATCGAATTAATGAAAGAATTTGGATTTAATTTTGGATTGGCCTGGCATTTAAAACAGGACATCGAAGCATTACATGATTATAAATCTGAAGTAAAAATAAATTTGCCTTTACTTATTTCTTTAGGTCAAGCGACCGAAAGCGAAAAAAAAGAACTGGAAAATAGTGTATCAAAATTATTAAACCGAAATGAGAAAGAAAAAATGTATAAACTTATTTATAAAAATGGCGGATTAACTGAAACTAAACTTCAGTTGGAAGCTTATAGAACAAAAGCCTTATCTGTATTAAATAAATTAGAGAATTCTGAGAATAAAATGTCTTTGATAAATTTTGATAACCTCAAAATTAACTTTTAAAACTCTCTAAATATTTCACTAAAATTTCTGTTTTTTATTCCCAATAAGTTTAATCAGTTCTGTTTTCTCAACAGATAGTAAATTCTTGATTGACTTAAATTCCTTTAATAATAATGAGGTAGTTTTTTCCCCTATACCCGGAATGGAATCAAGTTGAGACTGTATCATGGAAGAACTTCTTTTATTACGGTGAAAAGTTATACCAAATCGATGAGCTTCATCACGAATTTGCTGAACGACTTTTAATGTAACAGAGGTTTTATCCAGATAAATTGGTAAAGAATCGCCGGGGAAGTAAATTTCTTCGAGTTTTTTGGCAATGCCAATTATGCCCAGTTTACCATAAATTCCAAGTTTCTGTAAGCTATTCACGGCAGCATGTAATTGCCCCTTTCCCCCATCAATAACAATCAATTGTGGCAAACTACGGCCTTCATCCAAAACCCGTTTATATCTTCGGTAAATAATTTCTTCCATTGATGAAAAATCATCCGGACCAACTACTGTTTTAATATTGAAGTGACGGTATTCCGATTTAAAGGGTTTCGCATTTTTAAAAACAACACAGGCAGCAACAGGGTTTGTTCCCTGAATGTTCGAATTGTCAAAGCATTCAATAAATACGGGCAACTCATTTAAATGAAGATCATTCTTAATTCGTTCCAAGACCTTATTGTTTGGTTTTTCCTTCTCAAATTCTTCTCTTTTCTTCTTTAAGTTTAACAGATAAAATTTCGCGTTTCTTTCGGATAGTTCCATTAACTTTTTCTTATCTCCTATTTTTGGAACTGTAAAACTTATGCCGTTTATAGGAAAATCAAGAATAAAAGGAACTAAAATTTCGGGTGAATCACTTCCAAACCGGGTTTTTAACTCAAGAACGGCATAAGAAAGCAGCTCTTCATTGGACTCATCCAATTTAATATCCAACTCAGCATTATGTGCTAATATTATGGCTCCATTTACTACTTTTAGATAATTTACTGCAGCAATATTACCTTCCCGGTAAATTGAAAACACATCCAAACTTTTTATGGCTGGGTTTACAATGGTTGATTTACTTTGAAATTTTCAAGAATTTCGATTTTTGTTTAATACTATTTGCTTCTTCAAACCTAAACGAATCGGAAAATTGAAGCATCATATGTTGAAGATATTGAGAAACCAATGAAAGATTCCCCCTTTAAAAATCTCCTTTT
>JAAUTT010000435.1 GCA_012031335.1 Bacteroidales bacterium
CTGTGCTGAACAAGCGTTTCTGATAACCATTATCCTTAGCTTGTTGCACAACAAGGGCTTCATAGGCCCATCGGGTTGGGAAGATTTCAACAAATACGGGGACATATTTTTGGGAAGCTATTTGCTTTGGTAAATGGTTAAAGGGTAACAAATAACCGCTGAATAAAATATTTAAAGTAAATACAAGGATCAGAATTGCAATTGAAATTCCGTATCGCAGATTTAGATATCCGATAAAATAGCCAAAACTACCACCAGCAAGGGTTAAACAGAAATATATTGTCCAATTTGGGAGAAACATATCTTGAATCCCAGAGATGTAATTGGTTATGATTGTGAATAATAAACTGAAGATTAATGAAAAACCAGTAAGAAACAGATATTTAACATTGAGATAACTGAAAAAGCTATGATTCTTAAGATTTTCTAAAGCGATTTGCATTCTTTCTTTTGATGAACTTGCAAATCCTGAAATAGAGCCTAAAGTGAAGCATATGAGCGAATTCAGGAAAAAGAGAAGTGGAAGGAATTCGTGTTTTGAAAAATTGAAATTATCGGTCCAGTCCGCTCTAAGTAAGATGGCAATCAGGAATGACAATAACAGTCCTCCGCTTAAAATAAACAAGGGAATTTGGGGGGCTGAGAAAAAAGAAGAGGAACACTTTTTCAGGTAAGAAAGAAATTGAATATTAACATCTGGAATAGAGGAAGCAAATGAGGGTATAACTTTCCGACTTTCAGACTTTTTTTCGTGCTTCTCAATTTTCTCTTTATATAAATTATACCATTCCTTTGGAGATGTTTTTCTTATATGAGTGGCTTTTCCACTATTATCAATAACTTTCGAACTAATAACCTGGTGTAATTGATCTGCATTTATACTTCCACAAGTGGGGCAAATTTCTTCTGTTGTAGTAATGTGATTTCCGGCATTTTTGAAATAACTTAGAGCATTACTTGCCAAACCTCTGTATATTATATAACCATCAGTATCGAATACCCATTAAAACGATCGGTTCTTTTTAAAACGCATCCTCCTGGATTTATGGAGGTAAGCATAATTAATTTTCCTTTGTTGGTTTCGCTTTTCAGAATATTGCAAAATTCATCAGCATTGGAGGAATTAAGTCTCTCCAGTGGCAAATCTATTATCAGAACAAATGGGTCACGGATAATTTCCATTCCCGTATTAATCAGAACTTTCAAAAATTCTGAAGAAAAAGAATTACCAATATTTTTACAGGAATCCGGCTAATATATTCCAATCCCAAATTACTAATTGTTTGCTCAACTAACTGTTGAACTTTTTCCTCACTATATGGTGGGAATGCTAGCCGTGCAGAAAATCTGAAATTCTGAGTTATGCTGATATTGGAATCGTACACAGGTTCAAACGGAACATATCCAATCATTTTATGCACCCGGTAACGCTCGTTGTAAATATTATAACTGTTGAAAATTATTTTCCCTGTATCTAACTTTATTTGGCCTGTTAACAAATAGGATATGTTACGGCTTTCATAATAATCGTTACACAATATAACAACCAGGTTTCCAAGTTCTTCACAAAAATTGAAAGGTGCAAATCCGGAATTTGTCTTTTTTTGGACAGTGCTGATATTTTCACCGGCGAATATTAAAGAAGCATTTGGGGTATTTACTTTAAACCCTGTCATGATATCCTGAAATGTGAGACGGATGTTATTTCCAACTTTTAGCTGATCGAACTGACTTATCAGAAAAAACTTTTCAGGAAAAATTTTACGATTATTGAGTAAACAGGTTTGATCTCCAAAATAGCGCCCTGCAAGAAAATTAATTCCCTGTAACTTCATAATCATGAAATCACCTTCAAGATCCTTTTTTACAATAAACAGTTTTTTATCCTTTTCGGGAGGCCTGTTTTGCTCTATCCAACTACCCTCCAATTCTTCATAATTATTATTTTCAGAACCAGTAATGGTTAAAAAATCGTGGTTTATTTCATGACCAGCCTCTGTAAAATCGCATAAAATGAACATCAGACTGTTTTGATAGTCATGTCGTGAGATATGTAACTCGGAAGCCAGAAATTCAACAAATTGTAATTCTTCTGTTTCGACCTTTTTGTCAAGCTTTATAAGTTCCAGAAAGGAAAGAAAAAGAATCAGTCTTTCTTCTTCGTTCATTTCGGAGTTTATTTTTTTTTACAATTTCGTTTATTTGCTTTTTTAATGAAATATTGTCGGTTTGTGTATCTATGTGGTTAGCTGAATAAAAATTCAAAATACTCATAAAATCGTCGTATATGAAGTCGGCTGCTATTTATAGCAGCTGTCTGATCAAGATAAGTTCTTAATAAGGCATGTGCATTATCAATAAAGCGCGTCTTGTTAACCCTGGCAAACAGAGCAATAAGTTCCATCAACGCGTTTAACAAATTTTCATTCATAATATGCGTTCATTACAGTAAAAATAAGTGAATAAAAGATTCAAAAAAATAACTGAGGCAAATTGGTTTAAAAATTATTCATTTTTAACAATTTTTTGCTTTACGAGTTTCAAGCGGTGCAGAAATAACCTGAATATTCTTTTGATAAAATTTCAAATTACTCATTATCATTATAAGCAAAATTAAAATCCTGATAACTTTGTGCCAAAATCAGTAACATTATGATAAGGTTTTTATGTGTTTTTTTGTTTTGCTCAGGACTTTCCATTTCAGCCAGAACTCAGGATAAATATGTTTCGGGACCAGACTGGCATAAAACGTACGATGTAAAGTTTTATTTTTTAAACCTCGATGTAAATGATACAAGTACTTATATCAAAGGTAATACAGTTGTAAAGGTTGAAATTAAGGAGCAAACGGATTCTCTTGTTTTTGATTTTAATCCCAGTTTAATCATAGACTCAGTTTTTGTTAATTCAGAAAAAAATGCTTCGTATGAATTTCAATCTGAACTTCTGGTTATTACACTTCAAAATAAAATGCCTGTAAGTTCGTTTCAGGAAGTTATTATATATTATCATGGAAATGTAAGTACAAATGTATTCTTTTCTTCGTTTACAAATGAATATGAAAGCAACTGGAAAATCCCTGTAACCTGGACACTATCCGAACCTTTTGGTGCTAGATACTGGTTTCCTTGTAAACAACAACTTACGGATAAGGCTGACTCTTGCTGGGTTTTTCTTACTATTCCAAAGGGTAGAAAAGCAGGTTCAATCGGATTGCTCACTGATACGGTAAATATTAACGAAAAACAGGTTCAATACCGCTGGAAATCAAAATACCCTATTGCATATTATCTTATTTCCTTTACAGTAGCAGATTATAAAGATTATTCCTATTACATTAAAATTCCAGGGAGAACGGATTCTTTGCTTTTTCAGAATTACGTATATAACAGACCGGGTTACCTTGAAATTTATAAGCCTGAAATAGATAAAACAGCAGATTTCTTAATACTCTTCAGCAAGTTATTCGGGCTATATCCGTTTTATGAGGAGAAATACGGACATTGTGTAGCTCCTATTGGTGGAGGCATGGAACATCAAACAATGACTACACTGTATAATTATAGTTATACCCTTGTTTCACATGAACTGGCACATCAATGGTTTGGAGATCACACTACTTGTTCCACTTGGCAGGATATATGGATTAACGAGGGTTTTGCATCATATTGTGAATATATTGCTTATGAAAATCTTGGAACGAAGTCCGAGGCTGAAAGCTGGATGCAGAACGCACAAACCAGAGCTTTACGGGAAGCGGAAGGATCAGTTTTTGTGCCTTTTACCTCAGCTAATGACGAATACCGATTGTTCAGCAGTAATCTCAGCTATAAAAAAGGAGCAGTAATACTGCATATGCTGCGTAACGAGATAAATGACGATTCAGTTTTTTTCAGTGGAATACGCAAATTTTTAAATATATACCGCTATACAAATGCCACTGGAGACGATTTCAAAAATGTTATGGAAATTGAATCGGGAATAAATTTTGATGCATTTTTTAATCAATGGTATTACGGAAAGGGATTTCCGCAGTTTGATATTTCATGGAAACCTTTGGGAGATTCTATTGTGCTAAATATCTCTCAAACACCTAGTTCTAAAACTGTTAACTTTTTTCAAACATCCATTGACATAAAAGCTTAAAAGTTTGGAAGGTGATACTGTAATTAGGTTATACCAAAATAAAAACCCTCTGATTTTCAAAATAAAATGTTCAAAAAGATTAGCACTATAGAGTTTGATCCCCGGAAGTGGTTACTTAAGAAAGTATTTACTATTACCAATCTGCCTGAAATTCCATCCGACGATGATTATTTGAAGTTAGTCCATTACCTTTTGGAGATCATTTAAACATAAATTTCCAAACGGAGCCATTTAAAGGTGATCAAATACGAATTATTGGGTTAAACGGTTCGGTTTTATTTCAAACCACTGCCCGGAAAAAGAAAGAAATAACTATAAATACTAACTTTCTATCCCCTGGTATTTACCTTCTCGTAATCACTAGCGGACAAAACAAGTATGTTCGAAAAGTAATAAAATCAAATAACGAATTATGAACCAAATATCTCCTGTAAACTGGGTTGATTATGAATTGATTGATACCGGAGGATTTGAAAAGCTGGAGAGGTTTGGTAATTATATTCTTCGCAGGCCCGAACCACAAGCAGTATGGAAAAAGATTATGGCCGAAGGAGAATGGGAAACAATGGCCCATGCTACCTTTGCTTTGAATAAATCTTTAGGTAAAACTAATGAACAGGGAGAAAGAGGCGAATGGAGATTAAAACCAGTAATGCCTGAGCAATGGTTTATCCGTTATGAATATAAAGGCCTTAAATTGAGGTTTCGTTTAGGATTAACATCTTTCAAACATATTGGTATATTTCCCGAACAATCGGTAAACTGGGATTATGTATTTGATTTTTTAAAGCGACAAAAGGATTCGTGCAGGGTGTTAAATTTATTTGCCTATACAGGAGGTGCATCTTTAGCAGCGAAGGCTGCCGGAGCAGATGTAATTCATCTCGATTCCTG
>JAAUTT010000436.1 GCA_012031335.1 Bacteroidales bacterium
TACCCGAAAAGTGGTTATCAGATAACCATTTAATTGTGATTAATGGAAACCGGTCTACATGCAATGGGGCGGTTTTCTTTTTTTACATAATCCGGTAAAATAGTTTTCGGTTCCATAATTAAAAGTTTTATCCACATAATGAAAAAAAACATAGCATACTTTCGGCTGTTTTCATAATTTTCAGCTTTTATAATTCTTATCATTATGCTTATTAGCCGGGAAATTATACCCTCCCAAATATTGTTTCTGTTGTTAATCAGTTTGAATGCATCTGCACAAAAACCCGGAAACCTGCATGTTATATCGCATAACCGAACCACTGTTATTTGTAATCCGTCTACCGGGTCCAATTCATTTATTAGCTGGGGGAATTTTCCATCAGAAAAAATGCCTGTACGGAAAATTATCATGCATGTCACGCTAGGCAGTCCCGACAGCTTCCTTACTGCACACTGGGATTACCTGGACCGTATTAACCTGCTTCGTAAGGGCGGGAAAACAGGTAAACCGTTGAACCTTGAACTCGGACGCATGCTCACCCCATATGGTAGTATTTTTGGAAAAGGCTGGAGTTGGAAATGGGAGGCAGATGTTACTGACTTTGCGCCCTTTCTGCGCGACAGTGCCGAAATTGAATACATCCACACCGGATATGAGGCCAGTAACGTGGGCTGGGCATTAACCATCGATTTTGAAATTATTTCGGGACCACCCGTAATGGATTATCTTGGCATGGTTCCCCTGTGGAATGGGGGATATAAATATGGCGACCCTACCGAAAAAATTGAAGATAAGCTTCTACCTCAAACCTTCGAAGTATCTCCGAATGTTGCTGTTAATCGAATAAGAATTCAGCATACAGGCCATGGCATGGACAGGCCTAAAAACTGCAGTGAGTTTTGTCCTCGCTGGCGCGAAATAAAAGTGGATGATAAAAGAATCGATTTCCGGAATATGTGGAAGGATTGCGGTGCCAATCCCTTGTATCCGCAGGGTGGAACCTGGATTTACGACCGTGCATACTGGTGCCCTGGCGATCTGCAAAACCTGATGTTATTGACTTTGATGCCCCGCCTGGTAAACACACGGTGTCGCTTACTCTTAATCCCTATACCGCCACCGAAAATATACAAGCTGTGGAACAGATCTCGGCATACCTGTTTCAGTATTCCCGCCCCAAACAAAAAATCGATGTTGCAATTGAAAAGATAATGGTTCCAAGCAATGAACAACAATTCACCCGGTTAAATCCCGCCAGTTTTAATCCACGGTTTATTATCAGAAATCTTGGGTCCGAAAATCTGAAATCCCTGGTTATAAGTTATAGTACTTCTGGTTATACCAATGAAACATTTACCTGGAATGGTAACCTTAATTTCAACGAAACAGCCGAAATAATAATTCCTGGCGAGATAAAATGGAAAGAAGGCTTAAATTCATTTACGGTGAGGTTAAATAAACCCAATGGTAAAAACGACGGGTGGACAGGAGATAATGAACTCACTTCGGCCTTTACAGCTCCTTCCGGTTTTCCGACAAGTTTTATTTTAAAGTTCAAAACCAATAACCGGCCCGAAGACAATAATATTTTTCTGGTTAATCCAAACCGGGATACGATTTTTATAAAAACTTCGGCCCAACTCGACAGTAATAAAATATACACCGACACGCTGCTCCTCGCCACCGGCAAACATGAATTTCACCTTACCGATACTGCCGGCGACGGACTGGAATTCTGGGCCGAACCCCAAAATGGCGATGGTTATCTTCGCATTTTTGACCTGAAGGGCAATCTCATCCATGCCTTTGAAAGTGACTGCGGTAACGGAGAAATGCTGAGTTTTACGACATCACCGGATTTTATAACCGATACAATTACTCCGAGGTACGCCTTCTCTCTTTATCCCCGGCTTGTAACCACCAATACAGAATTAAGTGTTGTGTCGAATAAATCGGTGAATATGACGGTATTAATTACTGTAGGTGGCAAATTGTATCAGAAACATGAATATACAGCGGTCAAAAATGCCGATTTCAACTATAATTTAAGTCATATACCCGAAGGAAGAATTGTTCTTGAAGTGATGATGGATGGGGTAAGCAGCTTCAAAGGCAGGATTAATAAAAAGAAAATATGATAGCATTGTATTATATTGATAAGAAATTATTTCATATTTAATATCAAATAAACAATACTTATAGCTGGTAATTAATTTAATTATAGAACTACTAATGAAAACAAACCGTCGTAATTTTCTGAGGAGCACTGCATTGGGTGCCGGAGTATTGATGAGTGGTATTACTGGTATTGCATCAGCAAACAGCTCAAAAAGAGACATGAATTACAAGGCATTCAAAATCCTGAACAGAAGTTCAATATGTCGGGATATAGAGCACCCGGGCTTGCGAATGTTCGTGTAGGTTTTATTGGACTGGGCATGAGAGGTTCCGGGGCACCCGAACGCATGTCGCATATCGAGGGTGTTGAAATAAAGGCTATTTGCGACATTCAGGAAAATCTGGTGAAGAAAACACAGCAATATCTGCAAAAGTCAGGATTACCAACGGCTATGGAGTTTTACGGAAAAGAAGACTCCTGGAAAAGTCTTTGTGAGCGTCCTGATATAGATCTTGTATATATATGTACCCCATGGCATTTACACACGCCTATGGCAGTGTATGCCATGAATCAGGGCAAACATGTGGCTGTTGAGGTTCCGGCTGCACGAACCATTGAAGAATGCTGGCAGTTGGTGGAAACATCAGAAAAAACCAGAAAACACTGTATGATGCTCGAAAATTGCTGCTACGATTTTTTCGAACTGTTAACCCTGAATATGGCCAGGCAGGGACTCTTCGGAGAGCTGGTTCATGCCGAAGGTGCTTATATCCATAACCTTGTAGACCTAAATTTCAGTAAAAAAGGATACCAAAACATGTGGCGGTTAAAAGAAAACTACCGAAACGGAAACCTCTATCCTACCCACGGGCTTGGTCCTATATGTCAAGCCATGAATATCAACCGGGGCGATCAGATGGAATATCTGAATTCGATGTCAACCAACGACTTTCAAATGGAAGCCAAAGCCAATGAACTGGCCGGAACAGATTCTTTTTATGCCGAATTTGCCGGTAAAAAGTACAGGGGAAATATGAATACAACCCTGATTCGCACTTTCAAAGGCAAAACAATCATGGTTCAGCACGATGTTACCTCTACCCGCCCCTATTCGCGCATACATCTTTTGAGCGGCACAAAAGGTATTGCCCGCAAATGGCCCGATCCTGAACGCATATCGTTTGGTCACGATTGGGTAAACGAAGCAGAAATGAAGAAAATTGAAGAACAGTACACTCCCGAAATTGTGAAGAAAATTGGTGAAATGGCTAAAAAAGTTGGCGGTCATGGCGGAATGGATTTTATTATGGATTGGAGGCTGATTGACTGTTTACGCAATGGTCTTCCCCTCGATCAGGATGTATACGATGCGGCTCTTTGGAGCGCTGTAGCCCCTTTGAGTGAAATATAAGTAAAAAACAGATCCAATTCGGTAGATGTTCCCGATTTTACAAACGGATCGTGGAAAACAAACAAACCCGTTTCAATTAGTCTGGCAGACGGCGGAACTACTGGTGTGGTCGAAATCAAAAATACCGATTCGTCCAAACAACTTAAAGTAGAATAAAAATAAATCCCGGTCTCAGCCAAAGTACTGATACCGGGATTTATTTTCTATTTATAATAAGACTGATAGTATTTCAATTAATTAAATGGGATCAGGCATCTGCCCTATCCTTTTTAACTTTCTTATTACGATAAATACACTGATGCATATCGCATACATTGCAGGTGTATGGGTTTAATTTAACATCCTTCCCTATCCCGATAATTCCACTTACCGATTTAATAGGAATCATTAGAGATGATTCTGTAAGCTGAATACCACATACTCCGGCAGGCAACAGAGAAAAAAGCTTTTGCTGCTCGGCCACATTCCAGCCGCAGTAACCAGGGCTGTATCTGTTTGTAATTTTTTAAGCCCTCAGCTTTCAGGTGTTTTGCAAAATCATTTTGGATTTTATCCATAGCAGCTTCAACAATAACAGATCCGGCTATATCAGCCACATATCCCTCAGGGATATTACCAATTTTCATTTGTTGTTTCGAGAATTCTTCTATTTCCGGTCCGGCAGTGCAAACAAAAATAGCTACTGAAGAACATTTCCGCAATTGTCGTGTTACAATTTTTCCTGAGTCGAAAAAAAGGCTGTCGACCCTTATTTTATTGTTTTCGGTATCAAATTCAATATTTTCACTTACGCATAAACTCCCCGAAATATTATTAACATTCTGGTTGGCAAACTCCAATACCTCATCAATATATTGTTCATAAGGTCCCGGATTGTTTCCAGGGCCAAAACCCAGTAGTGGAAAAATTTCACTGGCTGTTACTTTCAGTTCGCTGAAATTGAATTTAAAATAGCTGAATTTATCAATCATTACGGGCATTTCTCATAAATACAAAATCCTGGTAAACATTTTAATTAATTATTGATAGCTACAAAAATAATTAAATAAGATTGCACAAATTAAATAAAAGGTATTGATTCAGGGCTAAATACTATACTTATAAACCAAATTTGCTTTGACCACAAGTTCCCTTGCCAGATTGAAATTATATTTCTAACTTAAATATATATTAACCGAAGGATTAAATGAGCATTCCTGTTGTGTTTAGCAGTATGATAACCGGTATGATTTTATTTACCTCCTATCAATTTATCCATATAGGACTCAGAAATAAACAAAACCAGGTTTCAATTATTTTTGGAATAATTGCTTTTTTTAATTGGTGCTATCACCTTTTTCGAAATTTTCCAGGTAACCTCCGTAAATTCTGATACCTGTTTTACATGCCGCAATATCTGCTGCAATATAACAGCTATCCTCAAAATTCTAATTTTTAGATTTATTGTCTTAATTTCCGGATACAAACAAAAATATCTCCATTGGTTATACTTTTCTTTGTGGCCATTG
>JAAUTT010000437.1 GCA_012031335.1 Bacteroidales bacterium
TGGCAGGATGAGTTAATAGAGAAGATTGCTTTCCATAAATATTATTTAAGTACAAACCAGAAATATCTTCGAAAACAAAAGCACTTGCCCATTTAGGTTCCGTTGTTTTCTTGTTCCATTCCACCGAGCAGTTTGTCAGAAAGAGCCCATCCACATCGTGTGCTCTGAATCCATCATTGGCTCTCTTATCGGCTTTGGTTTCAGCGTTCATCCGGAAGTGGACATTGTTCAGCCGGATGTTTTTCAACGGCATTCCCTGAAATCCTTCAATACGCGAGGTTCCCTGTACATCGCCGCTGATATTGTCGAATGTAATGTTGCTGATATTTCCAACCCGCGAAGTTTCGGTTCTTTTGAGCACCACCAGCCAGATGCCATCGGCATTGCCCCACCAGTTAAAGTGCTTGCGGTTGAGCTCCAGGCTGATTTTCGAGAATTTCACATCGCTCACATGCGCACCGTCGCGGACAACAATACTGAGGCCCCGGTTGGAGTTGCGGATTACACAGTTATCGAAAAGGATATGCCGGAAATCGGAGTGTGTTTCGGTCCCTATTTTAAGGGCGGTGGAAGTTGAGATAAGCACACAATTGGTAACCGTCACATTTTCGCAGGGTTGCGACTTGCCTTTCGAGAGTGTCGACTTCAGCACAATGGCGTCGTCGCCGGTTTCGATATGGCAGTCGGAAACCATTACATCCTGACATCCGTCGATATCAATCCCGTCAGCATTTACGCCTTTCTCCAAATCGGAATAGATATTGATGCCCCTGATCTTCACATTTTTGCACCATTGCAGGTGAAGTGTCCAGTTGCACGACTCGTAAAGGGTTACATCGGTAATGGTTACCTTTTTGCAGTTTACAAGAAAAACAAGAAAAGTGTGTGGTTCTATTTTGTAATACTGTTTCATTTCAATTCCCGACTGCCTTGCTATTTCTGTTTCTTCTTTAATAAAACCATCCACTGATTCGAGAGGCAGGTACACCCTCCGGGCCTGGCCGTGAATGGTTCCTTTACCGGTTATGGAAATATTTTCGGCGCTGTCGGCATATATCAATACCGGATGACGATGCCGGTTTTCTTTATCGGGCACTTCAAAATCTTTCATCTCCAGACTGGCAAAGATGGTTGCGCCAGCTTCCAGATGCAGGGTCACATTGCTCCGGAGGGTGATAGCTCCCGTAAGATAATCGCCCGGCGGAAAGTAGACCACGCCGCCACCAGCAGCCGCGCATTCGTCAATCGCCTTTTGGATGATGGTGGTTGCAAGCTGGTTTTTATTTCCGTTTGCACCCAGGGTTTTTACGTTAAAAGTGTTCTGGGCAGCAAGTGGAAAAAGGATGCTCCAGAAGAGGATGATTAAGAGATGATTTTAGTCATATAATTAATTTGCAAATTGTTACACAGAGGACCACAGAGGATGCACAAAGAACCACAGAGTTTAACAGCCAGGAAATTCCTATGGCTGTTGTCTTAATACTCGCGTCTCGGTACTCAGGTCTGTTTTTCATTTCCATACCGTCACTTCCCCAGGTTTCAATTCCTTGTTCCCGAGGATGATTTTTGCTTCAGCAGGAATTGGTAAACTGTAATTTTCAGAAGTGTAATTTACCGCTACCCAAAAGCCATCGCGCCATTCCACAAAAACATAATCAGGGAGGTCGAGGGTTTTAGCCCCGGCACGCTGGTATATGGTTCTCAGAATAGATTTTTCAAATGCGGTTGTGCCTGTCCACACTCCAATGTAGGATATGCTGCCTTTGCCCGATTTCCTTGTTGTTGCAACTGTTGTACCGGCATAGTACTGGTCTGCATAGGTGGCCAGTGTTTCGGTGCCTTTATCGGGGGTAAGCAGTTCGCCCCAGATATTCCAGTCATAGGTACTGTTTCCCGATTTAATTTTTCCTGTAACCGATGGCGGCATTTGGTCAGTATCTTCCACTTTTGCCCCGATGAGTTTCCAGATAGGTTGCTGCAACAGCGTTTCATGAAAATGACCGTTGTTGTCCTTGCTTCCGGTGCGGCAGCTCAAAATGAGGTTTCCGCCATCTTCAACATATCTTTGCCATTTGGTTACAATTGCCGAATCGACCATGGAATAGGCCGGAGCTATCATAAACGGGAATTCTTTGGGATCGAAGTTGTCGCTTTCGCGGATAAAGGTAACCGGAACGCCCATCGATTTCAGGCTTTGATAGTAGGTGTAATAATGCTGCCAGGTGTCCCACGACTGGGTATGTGCACTCGACATCATTTCCCACAGGTTGTCCTGCTTCCATAAAAAAGCGGTTTTACGCGATTTCAGTTCAGTAGGCATCTGCGCTTTTGGATCAAAGAATTTCTCCAGGCTTTTTATTTCGCCTATGGCCTGCACATATTCTTTTCCGCCACGGGCAACCGTTATACCATCGGTTTCTATGATGCCTTTGTGGTATTGTTCACCGCCATACAACGGTTGACGAAAACGGTAGGTGCAGGTGAACTTGTCGCCCAATCCAAAGCTGTGCCATATCCACATTCGCACGGCTCCGGGAAGAGGCTGCGCATTGTATTTCCCCCAGTTTATCTGTCCGGGTTGCAGCTCCATAATTCCGGTGAAGCCTTCAACAGAGCGGGCCATCTCATTCGAGAACGATAGTTCCATGCCGCTACCCAGGCGAAAGTTAAGGTTGCCGTCGGGATAATTCAAAAAGGTACTCAGCAGGTACATGGTGTGCGAAGCAAAATCAAGGTCGCCTTTGTTGCGGAATAAATCAACCGGTGGCAGAAATTTGTAATAGGCATAATTGGTGGTAATCCACTGACCGGCGTTTATATTTTTTCGAAGCAGAATGGCCTGGGTACGAACCGACAAAGCCAGTGCATCGGCGGTGTATCTTTTGAAATCGAGCAGTGCGTGGGGATTATTCGACGATTCCTTTTCGTTTGGGATACGGATCTGATCGAAGCTGTTATAGGTGCTGCTCCAGAATGCGGCTCCCCAGGCTTTGTTCAGCTTGGAAATATCGTTAGTGTATTTCTTTTTTAGCCATTCAATAAAATCTGTCTGGGCAAAAGCCGAGTAATCGTACAAACTGCCCAGGTGAGGCTCGTTGTCTATTTGCCAGCCCCAGATGCGCTTGTCGTTTCCATAGCGTTTGGCCATTTCGGTCACTATTTGCTCAATATACCGTTTGTAAACCGGATGGTTCTGATTGGCGTGCAAGCGGTTGCCGTTATGAGCCAGCCGGACTCCCGCATCGTTTACAAGGAGAATTTCGGGGTGCTTGCTGGTGAGCCAGGCGGGCGGACAAGGCGAAGGTGTACAAAGGATCACTTTCAATCCGTTTTTGGCAGCTTCGGCAATGCAGTAGTCGAGCCATTCAAAATCGAATTTTCCTTCCTCAGGCTCCAGGTTGGCCCATGCAAATTCGGCCATATGGGTAAAAGAAAATCCGAGTTCGGCCATTCGTTTCAGGTCGCGCGCCCACTGATTCCGGTCCCAGTGTTCGGGATAATAATAGGCACCAACAGGCATCAGATTTTTGCAGGGAAAAGCAATTCGGCTTTCTGTGAAAAAGAAATGGTGCAGATAAATAAAGCCATGATTGTAAAACAGCTGAATTGTCGCATGTTATATAGTGTGTTTTTGTGTGTTTAAAATTGATTGTGCGTGCTGTGCATACGGTCCATGAAGGTCGTTGGCATAATTTTCAAGAATTTCTTTTCCTTTCGAATTGAAATCTCCGCACAGATAAAGGGCGCGGGCAAGGAACAATTCCTTCAGGCAGTTATTTCGAACGGAGTTATCATTGGTATCCTGTTTCACAGTTTTGAGCGCTTCGTTCAGGTTCGTTACATGATGCCCGGAAATTCCCGGCATGGATAAAAGCTGATGCAGAACGGGCACCGCATCCTTATTGTCAATGCCTGCAAATGATTCAGCTACAGCGCGGAAATGCGAAAGTTCACTTTCGGGTTTCAGCAATGCTGCAAAACGTTTGATGGTTGCAAATCCATCGTTCTGTCCCGTTTTGCCAAGAGCCATAATTACTCCGTCGAGGTACCCGGCCGACATCCCAAACTGATGCATGCCGCGTAGTTCCAGCCTTTGTCCCAATCCTGGAAACGGTTGGCTTCTTCTTTCAGAACCGTGCAAACATCAGCATCGCCATAAAATCCAAGGATAATGGCACATTTGGTTTTCAAATTGGTGTCGGAAGTTTGATTAAACTCCTCCTTTAAAAGCTTCAACCCTCTTACTTTATCCCACAGCACTAGTTCAATCTGCTCGAAATTATTGGTCATAGCACGGATAGCCGTTCTGATCTGATCGTCCGATGGCGGATATGCTGTGGCGTTGCTTGCCGATTCCTTCGGAAGAATGCCCAGGTTTACAATTTCTTTCTGCACATTTCCAATATCGACCGACCGGAAATTCTTTCCGGCTTTTGCTGACGATGCTGCCAGCATTCCCACTGAAAATCCCTGGTTCTGCAAACAAGGCTGCATGCGAATGATGGGCATGGCATCCCGCTCGGCTCCGGCTCCTAAACCCGTCACAATGATGTTTTCCAGGTTTTTTGGCAGAAGCGCGCGGAGTGGAACATTCACAAACATGTTTACCGAAGAATCGGCTGGTGGTGTGATGATGAAGTAAGGATCGATGGTGTATCCGTGGGTGTCGAATGAGCTGTAGTGAAAAGATATGGTGTCGCTGTAATTGCGTTTGTTTACCATATCCATAGCTGTTACGCGGTAGTCGCTGATAATTCTGCGGCGCTCGCGTGTCTGGGGTAATTTGCCGACATCGTAAATTCCGTTGAATTTATGGGTGCCGGTCACAATGGTTCTGGTAACATCGTGCACATCGGTATCGTCGGTAAAAGTGTAATCCGTGTTGTTATAATGATCGTTCAGCTTTACCGGAGGAAGTCCTGCCCCCTGCACAGCCACCGAGGACGCATCGACAAACTCATACGAAGCTCCTGCTGCAATGGCCACATCGGCCGATCCTGTGGAATCGATCACATTTTGCCAAACAACCCCTCCG
>JAAUTT010000438.1 GCA_012031335.1 Bacteroidales bacterium
TCCTAACTTTTCTTTGTTTTCATTAGCTTTTTCTATCATTTATCAGTGAAATCGATACCGATCACATACCCACTTTCACCTACCATTGCACTGGCAACAAATACGTCGTTACCTGCTCCCGAGCCTAGGTCGAGTACAATATGGCCATGTTCGATATCGGCATACTCCGTTGGGATACCGCAACCGAGGCCGTAATCGGCTGACTGAATATATCCTTCCAGCTTATCATATCCTTCAACCAGTTTATCGGAGCGTTTTGGACTGCATCCGCAGGAACGGGTTGTTATTACCTGAGAATATTTCTCTTGTACTACCGCTTTTATGTTAGTTGGTGAAGCTAATTCCTCAATTTCTGAACAACAACAACTTTTTTTTGAAACATCCTCGCTTTCAGTTTTTTCAATAAAACCTTTGCTGTTTCCGGTTTTGTTTTGACAACAGGATAATTCTTGTAAATTTTCGGTTGTTTGCATATGTATTATTGTTTAGGTTCAAATACAATTTTCCTCCTATCGCGGTTTTCACAATTTTTATGTTCATAAGGGAATCGGGGTTAACCTTGCGTGGATCTTCTGATAGAATCACGAAATCGGCAAGTTTTCCCTTAGCTATCGATCCTTTTATGTTTTCTTCGAAAGAGGCATAAGCACTTCCCAGGGTCCAAACCTTTATAGCATCTTCAACTGATATTTTCTGGGCTTCCCCATATACTTTAACGTTTGAAGCTTTACGGGTAACCATACTTTGGATACGCAGCATCGGAATAGCCGCACTTACACCATAATCGGAATGGCCAGCAACCGGAATGCCCATTTTCAGTGCCGAGCCGGTGGGATGCATCATATCCCAGCGATAATTTCCGTATTCTTCTTCCTTATCGCCATGTTCGTATTCATATGAGTGGGTAACAATTACCACTTTGTCTTTTTTGATCACATTCAGAATGGAATCGGTTACCACGCTGCAGTGTTCTATTCGGTGCCTGTGATTTTCGTTTGGATGATTGGCCAACGCCCTTTCATATGCTAGTAATACCATGGGAATTTCCCTGTCGCCATTGGAATGGGTTGCTATCTGAAATCCAGCCTCGTTTATGACATTCATGAGAGAATCGAGCTGCTCCTGTGTGCGGGCCGGCGGAATGCCATAGAAATCCTTTTTGCCTGTGGCCGGATTTACCATCTCATAAGGTTTGCTTAACCAGCACGTTCTTCCCGAAAAGAGAATTGCCATGAAAAACTTTAACTGGTTTTTACCCGGAGATTTACTTCGGTACGGTAGTGTCTGCTTTCAATTTTTTGACATCGTTGAGGAACCGTTCGCTGATCATCGCATTCACCCTTACTGGTTGTCCTGCCCTGTATGCTTTTTTGTACAACTCCAGTTTTTCGGGATTCATCCCTGCATCGCCAATGCTTGTAATCCCCTGTGCGGTAAAGTTCTGGAAGCATTTCAGGAAACCTTCGAGTTGCTCAGCTTCATCAGGTTCTGGTAAGGATGGCCCAGCTTTGCGGATGATCCCGGCGGCTCCTTCGCGGCAAACGCCATTGGGTTCGCCATTTTTATCCCGGTCGAAAGCACCACCGGGAGGATTTGGTGTTTTCCTTGTAATACCGGCCATTTTGAGTGCATAGGTGTTAACTGCGCTAACATGTCCGCTCGAATGGCGCACTATAACCGGATGTTCAGTCGACACCCGATCAAGATCTTCCCTTGTAGGGTGACGGCCAATTCTGGTATCGTAGTACCTCGACCCTGTTACCCACTGACCTTTTGGCGTAATATCGGCCTTCCGTTTCAATAGTGCAATCAGGGTATCCATGGTTGACACACGGGGCGGGGTCAGGTCGATGGTTCCCAGGCGGTGGTTTTCCGGATAAACAGACCCAACATGAAGGTGGGCATCGATAAAGCCAGGAGTAATAGTTTTTCCGGCAGCATCGATCACTTTTGTGCTATCCCCGATTAATTGCTTGATGTCGCTTGTTTTGCCTATCGCCACAAATACGCCGTTTTTAACAGCAAAAGCCTCTGCTGTCGGATTCAGGCTATCAATGGTAATTATGTTTCCATTAATTACAACAAGGTCGGCAATTTCTTTTTTGCCTCCACAACCTGTTACCTGCAGCAGGATCAGGACAGTTAATAGAAAATTTACAATCTTGTGCATAAAAATTATTCAATATTGAAGTTAATTAATAGGTTATCGTTCATGGCTTTATTGGGTCCAGCCAAAAAGTTAGTTACCTCAACCGGAAATTCGATTTTAGCATTTCCTTTGGTATTGTTTGTATAGTCGAACGAAACAGCTACAGTTGATGCCGGTGGTACCGTTATTTTATCAGGAAGGCTCAGTCCTTTGAAAGTGCCCGATGTTTTTAGATCGAACGTTAGGCCGGAGATATTTTTCACGAATAAAATCCCTGAATAAGCCCCTTTTTCGTTCTTTGCCAGTTTTATAACGGCCACCGAGATGCTGTTGCGGAAAACAGGCCTGAGAAACTCGTCTTTCCCGATCACTTTGTTGTTCCAGCATATTGCGGTGCGACGGGCAAGAAGAGCATCTTTTATGCCTTCCTGAGACCGTTCTTTTGCAAAACGAGTGTGATGGTGCGATGCCCGTTCCGGCTCAGGTCGTAGTCGAAGGTTATGGGATCATGCACATCCGAGGTGCCCATCATGGTAAGATTCTTATCCATGCACCATTGCTGGGCATCGGGGTAATAGGTATTGCTGTTTACCACTTCAATTCCCTGGAAAAGTCCCTTCTCATAAAAATCGTCCTGCACAGCCGACCATTTGCCGTAATGATCGTTTGGGTGGTTCCAGAAAACAAATGCCTTTTGCTGATTGGCAACAGTTAGAGCCTTTACTGAATCTTTTATTTCAATGGCGTTATTGTCGGTTGTAAAAATTGCGTTTAGATGGCCCATTGGTTTACGGCGTGTAATTTCGGTTCCCCGGATAACGATCAGGTCACTCCTTTGTCCCAGTTCCCGGGCAATTTCGAACGCTCTGTTATGATCGCTGATCACATCTTTAATAAATGGCCGGTACTCGATATGTTCGGTAAAGGCAATGGCATCGAGGCCTTCCATCCATGCTTCCTGCGCGCGTACTGTAGGCCATACATAACCATCGGAAAAAATGGTGTGGATATGAAAATCGCATTTCAGGGTTTTAAACCCGTTAATATCCGGTACGTTAAACTCTTTCCTGTAAACCTGAGCTTGGATGTTCACCAGCATCACCAAGCCGATAACTATAAAAAACAAAAATTTTCTATTCATATTATTTTTACTTTAAGAATTGAATCTGTCAATAAATATTGCTTTCATAAAAGCGCTGTTATTCAAAAATGCCAGTACAGTATTTATTTCCTGAGAACTACATCCCACCATAACCTTTATTTCTGAGTCGTTTTTTATCATGTCAATGGTGCACATAATTCCTGTCACCTGCATATCTGTTTTATTTCCCAGAAAGACATCGATGCACGAGCCATCCATCGACTTCGTATTGGTTATATACCCATAATCTACAGGATAAATGACTGAGGGAAACAATGGATGAGCACTTCCCTTTTTCCTGTCGATTACTATTGGTTTTCGGAGATGAGCTTTTCAAGAAATTCCCAGTACTCCATTATTCTACTTTTAAGGAAATTGAAATTTCCGATGTAAGTGAGCTGGAAGGCGAAATCAGGTAGTTTTCGACACTAACAGGGATTATAATTTTGCGTTCACCTGTTTCGGTACTTTTATATTCGATAGGTATTGCAGTAATCCCATTGGGTTTTACCATTACTTTTTTACCAATTTTAAGTTCAGCATTTGTGTTATTCAAAGTAAGTTGCAGTGGCGCATCCGAGTTATTCCTGATAAAAAGAAACGATTTATTGCGCACACCCTTTTTAAAAGTAAAAGGTGCATTTTGTGCAACAACTGACTTTTCGAACAGCGGCTTCAGAAACTCTTCCCTGCCGATGAGTTTGTCCTTCCAGTAAACCACTGTCCGGCGATTTAGCAATGCATCGCGAATGGCTTCAGACGATTTTTCACGTGCAAAAACCAGGGTCATGGGACGGTGTTCTCCCTTTTCGAAGTCGTAATCGAAAGTTATCGGATTGTGGACATCGGAAGTAGCGATCATTGTAAGGTTACGGTCCATGCACCATTGCTGGGCATTGGGATAATAAGTGTTATGGTTGGCTACTTCAATACCTTTAAAATGGCCAAGTTTGAGTAGTTTTTCCTGAACCTCGCCAAAGTTACCGGCATCCTCACCCGGGTGGTTCCAAATAACAAATGCATTTTGCTGGTTGGCAATAGCAATAGACTGGAGCGAGTCGGGGACACGGATAGCATTATTGTCGCTTGTATAAATAGCATTGAAATGGCCTAACGGCTTCGACCGGGTAATTTCGGTACCCCTGATTAGCACCATATTGTACTGAGCAGCATGCGACAAAGCAAGATCGTAAGCCCGGTTGTCGTTATAAACCACATCGGTATCAAAAGTATGGTACTCGAGGTGATCGGTAAAGGCAATACAATCGAGGCCTTCCATCCAGGCTTCCTCGACACGTATTGTTGGCCATACCATTCCATTTGAAAAAACTGTATGGATATGAAAATCGCATTTCAATGTTAAATACCCGTCGGGGTTGGGAAAGTTTACCTCGTGCCTCACCAGCTTCTGCGAGTAAAGTCCATGTGTGGCAAAAACTGCTAACAGCAATAATGTTAATCTATACTTCATTTTTTTTGATATTTGGGTGTTATGGTTTTAAGCAGAATAAAAATAAAGTTGAAGTATTAGCGGGCAAATAACGGATGATTAGGATTTGATTAGTTCTAGTGATGAAATAAATGAAATCTTAACAAGAACCTTCAATTCAATTAATGTTTAATGTTTCACTTGCAGATATTTTTTACTATTTATTATCCAAATGCAAAACGGTAAAACTGAAGGAGCTTTTTTCGACTCACTCCCCATGGGAGATATATTGGAAATACTAATAATTGCACACA
>JAAUTT010000439.1 GCA_012031335.1 Bacteroidales bacterium
CTATTGGAAAAATATGATGGAAAGTGCCATACAAAATAGAATAGATACTGTAGTGAAATGGCTGTCTCTTCCCGAAAAGGATCGGCCAAGACTTGTATTACTTTATTTTTCGGAACCTGACCATACGGGGCATACATACGGACCAAAGAGTGTAGAAACTAAAAAAGTAGTGGAAAATTTGGACTCATTAATTGGAGAACTGGTAGTAAAACTCAAAAAAACACCAGTTTCGAAAAAGATTGATTTAATTATTGTATCTGACCATGGAATGGGCCCCATTGATGAATCGCGCAATATTGTCCTCGACCATTTTATAAATAAAGCCTGGTGCAAACGCATTGAAGGCTACAATCCGGTTTATACTATATTACCTGAAGCGGGGTACGAAGATTCTGTTTTATTGAACCTACAGAAGGTAGAGCATTTGAAGGTCTGGAAAAAGAATGATATGCCATCTTATCTCAATTATGGAAGTAATCCCAGGATTTTCCCATTGGTTGTGTTAGCCGATTCGAGTTACAGTCTTACCTGGAGTAATAAGAAAAAAGAAAAAGGAGGAGCACATGGATTCGACATCCGGAATACAGATATGCATGGAGTATTCTATGCTAAAGGGCCTGACTTTAAGAAAAAATATGCAAAAGATTCCTTTCAGAATATTCACATTTATGAACTAATTGCCAAACTACTTGATATAAAACCAGCACCAAATGATGGCAATTTAAAAGTAACAGAAGATATGCTAAAATAAACAAAACTATTGTTTTCTAAGTTAGCGTTCGGGAGAACAGATTATCCCGAACGCAAACTTTTAAGCTGTGAAACAGAATTATAACAAATTCACCATTTTAAAGGTGTTATTTTAACCTAACAAAACACTAACAATCAAATAATACTGTTAAAATAATCTCCTAATAAAGCCTGGGTAAATTAGACTGCTGGAATTAACCATATTTTGTATGAGACAGTTTTTATTTACCTCGGTTTTGTTTTTTTATAACAAATATTCTTGTATCCGCTCAAAACAGCGGGGAAACACAAAATCTAATACTTATTACCTTTGATGGTCTCAGGTGGCAGGAGGTTTTTAAAGGAGCTGAAAAAAGACTTTTAGAAGATGCAGGAGATCTTACCGGATTAAACGATAATACTGAAATTTCACGGCAACAGTTAATGCCATTCATGTGGAACGTTATAGCCAAAAATGGGCAGATATACGGTAACAGAGAATATAAAAATAAAGTTGATCTTACTAATAATTTTTGGTTTTCTTACCCAGGTTACAACGAAATTCTGACAGGTATAAGGAAAGATAAGAAGATCTTCTCAAATGGTAAACTATACAATCCAAACATTACCGTTTTGGAACATCTGAATTCTATACCCGCTTTTCAAAATAAGGTGGCAGCTTTTGGCTCATGGGAGTTATTTCCCTATATTTTTAACGAAAAGCGTTGTGGTTTTACTGTAAATGCTGGTAAAAGGCCTTTGAATCTTAAAGAACAGCATAACAAGGGAAACGAATTAAATAGTATGCTTTCGGAAATTAAATCTCCCTGGTCCTGTATACGACCAGATACTATTACTTATAGATTTGCGCTGGAGTATATGAAAGAATTTTCTCCTAAAGTTGTATTTATCAGTTTTGGTGAAACAGATGAATACGGTCATGATGGGAACTACCCTGGTTATTTAAATGCCATCAGAAGAACCGACCAATATATAGAGGATATTTGGAATTTTGTTCAATCGAATGACCATTACCGCGATAAGACAACAATAATAATAACTACGGATCATGGTCGGGGGATATCTCTTCAGAAACAGTTGGGAAAAACACGGAAGGTGCTTCGCCGGATCGGGTCAAACATGGTGCGCAGTTATGGGACCGGATGTTGAGACACTAGGCGAGGTTAAAACATCAGGACAAATTTATGCAAATCAACTGGCAAGCACCATTTCTAAAATATTCTCCATAGAATATAATTTATACAGTAAATGCGGAAGTCCAATTAAGCAGATAATAGCTCCCGAAAACCCTGAAAAAATTGCAGGAATATTGAGCAACAATAATTAGTAATGAGTTGCATGTGGGATGTATGATATTAATAAAACAAAAGCAGCGGGGTGTATAATAATTAACTATGATTAATTTAATTCCTGATAAATAATCAGTTTACATTCGTGTTGTTTCTTTGCAGCCTTTAATTAAGAGCATAACATGGAATTAATAAAGGCTGAGGAATTAAAACTGTCGCCCATATTACGAAATATTGGCAGCGATATTGTAATAAAAATGTTTATGTCGGTCTTCAAAATCAACCGGATAAACCAAATTTATGCTGAAAATCACAACAAACCATTACAAGAATTTCTTGATAATATTTTAAACGAAATAGGTGTAAATTATAATATTTCTGATATTGATTTTGAAAAAATCCCACGAACCGGTCCATTTATTATTGTAGCAAATCATCCATACGGGGGGCTGGATGGTATCATATTAATGCATGCTCTGTTAAAAATCAGACCCGATTTAAAGGTCATGACTAATTACCTTTTACAGCGCATTGAGCCTATTAAGGAACATATAATTGCAACAAATCCGTTTGAAGTATTAACCGCAACTAAAGATAATATACGGGGTTTAAAGGCATGTATTGAACATTTGGAAAAAAGACAGTGTCTTGCAATTTTCCCTGCCGGTGAAGTATCGACCTACCAACAAGGTTATAATGTTATTGTTGATCGTAAGTGGCAGAAAAATACAATTAAACTTATTGCAATTACAAAGGTTCCGGTAGTTCCTATCCATTTTTCGGGAACAAATAGTACACTTTTTCATTGGTTGGGCTTTATACATCCGGTTTTACGCACTGCCAAAATTCCATCCGAATTACTAAATAAAAACAAAAAAAACATCAATGTCAGAATAGGTTCACCAATACCAGCCTCTGAGCTGGAGCTTTTTGATTTATCAAAACTAGGGCGGTATTTAAGGGCTAAAACCTATGCACTTGGTTCAACTACCAATGTTAACCTGTTTTTCCCATTTCGGGGAAATAAAAAGGAAGAAGTAATTCCAAAGATCCTAACTAATTTATTATTGGGAGATATAAAAAATTTGCCTAAGAAATACGAACTTTTCCGGCATAAAAAGTTTGTGGTTTTTGCTGCCCATCAGCTTTTATTCCCCAAATAATAAAAGAAATTGGCAGGTTACGCGAAATAACTTTTCGTGAGGTGGGCGAAGGAACAAATAACTCCATTGATTTGGACGAATATGACCTTCATTACTGGCATTTATTTATTTGGGATGAAGAAAACAATGCAATTGTGGGAGGATATCGTGCCGGTTTGGGTAAAGAAATAATGATGCAATATGGCAAAAGGGGATTCTATATCCGAAGTTTATTTAAGATAGACGATAAACTAAATAGTCTGTTATTTGAGGCGATAGAATTAGGAAGATCTTTTATTGTAAGTGAATACCAGCGAAAACCATTATCCCTTTATTTGCTTTGGAAAGGCATTCTGTTATTTTTATTAAAAACAATGATTACCGCTATTTGATTGGGCCGGTAAGTATTTCTGACACTTTTCGGAATACTCAAAACAAATCATAGTTAATTACATTAAAAAAAAGCACCTAAATCAATCCCTGGCAAAACTAATTAAACCTAAAAAACCTTTTCAAGCAGCCCGTAATAATTTTGAAGTAGGAATACTAACTGAAAAGATAAATGATATAAACCAGCTGGAACAAATTATCAGTGATATAGAAAAACCATCAACCCGAATTCCTGTTTTACTCAAAAAGTATTTGCAAATAGGGGTAAAATTGCAACTTTCAATATAGATCCTGCATTCAATAATTCCCTCGACGGTTTTCTGATTCTGGATTTAGCAGATGTTCCAAAAGATATAATTCAAACTTTTATCCCGTGAAACACAAAATAAAGATATAGAAAAGAGATTTGGATTTAAGCATGAAACACACAATGATCCTAGTTAGATTTTAAGTCATATTTTGTAGCAGTTGTATTGAAATCTATAAAAACAAAAAAGGCAACGCTTCACAGGATTGCCTTTTATTAAAACTACTAACTAACTACTACTATGATTTATATTGTATAAATTAATATCAGCTTATTTCTTAATACTTGTTTACTCTGAAATATTAAGATGCTATTTTTTAAAACAATTTTCGTGCCAGAATTTCTGTAGAATATTAATTCTTTGTTAAGGAATCCTAAAATTCAGGGGATGAATTTCTTTAAAAGATTAAAAAATGGGGGCAACCCTTATTAAATTCAGGTATTTACAGAATAAAGTAATGGTTTTTCAAAAAAAATCAAAAATAATAAAGGTTGGATGTTATGACCTATTATTATAGGTTGCCAGCATATTGCCTGTTAATTCGGTAGTATTATACTTCTGACTTAATTCATCAAATGGAATTAAAAACCTGCAACCCTCTTTGAACCGGCTGCATCCCCAGGCCTGTTTACCTTTCAGAAGGGAGCCTTTACTGCAAACCGGGCAAAGAAGTACCTGATTTTCCCGAACAGTTTTTTCTTGTTCTGGCTCCTTTTCCTGTTCAATTTGTAAGTCCAGCGAAAAATTCGCAAGTAAAACAATGCTACCGTTTACTTTTTTATTATCGTGGGTAAACCCTTTTATTTTGGGCGATTTCTTTTTTTCTATCAGGGTAAGCACTTGTTTATCCGTAAGTTTTTTACCAAATTGTTCAAACCCGATCTTAAAGTTACAACCCTCCTTAAAAAGCGCTGCACCCATAAGCTGTTTTGCCTTTTATAATGTTTCCGTTATTACATTTGGGGCATACCAGGTTTTTGTTTTCAGTTATATTGTTTTCCCTGTGTGTTTTTTCGCTGGTTTTTATTTCCTGTTTGGTGTTTGTTTTTAAATTTTCCTCAGTAATGGTAATGGTTCCATAATTTTCTCTCATAACTTCCGATACCAGGTCGATAACCATTTGTTTCATTTCACCCAGAAACTGAAGCGGATCA
>JAAUTT010000440.1 GCA_012031335.1 Bacteroidales bacterium
AGCCAAGGACGGATCGGGCGTATTTGGCACAAAATTATCACCATCTCAGGGCAACAGGTAAAAGTTACCGGTATTACAGTTACCGGATCAGGAAATGCATCCTCGATCATAACAGATAAGGGGACATTGCAAATGCAGGCGTCTATACTTCCAGCAGATGCCAGTAATAAAGAAGTCACCTGGAGTATCAGTGCGGGATCGAATAATGGGAATATTTCGTCCAAAGGATTATTGTCAGCATTAAAAAACGGGGCTTTAACAGTGAAAGCTACTGCAAAAGATGGATCGGGTGTAATTGGAACAAAAAATATCAATATTACTGGGCAGATAGTGAAAGTTACATCCATTTCAGTGCAGGGGATGAATAATTCTACCAGTATTAACCAAGCGGGAGGAACATTGCAACTGGAAGTTATAGTTTTGCCAGCAGATGCAGCCAATAAAGCAGTAAGCTGGGAAACAGTTACAGGGGAAAATATTGGAGCCGTTAACAACAGCGGATTGGTAACTGCAAAAAAGAACGGAATAGTAAAGATTTTGGCAACAGCAAAGGATGGATCTAATGTTAAAGGAGAAATAGATATAACCATCAGCGGACAAAACACATCAGTTTCCGCAATTACGGACAGGGCTATTCATTTTTATCCTAATCCTGCACACCATCATATTTATTTTGATAGAAAAGGAATAAACAGATATTCAGTTAAAATATTCACAATAACCGGATTGAAAGTATTAGATAAGGAGGTTACAGAGGATATTCTGGAAATAAATCTTCAAGGGGGTTGCTATGTAATTGTTATTGCTCATGATGATGAGTTTATTAAAGAAAAACTTTTGATATACTAGCCTATTAATGGGTGGAATTTATTTACATTGCTTTTTTGTTGAAAGGGATAGATGCTAACCATGAATTGGATTCAAAGATAAATTCTGCCTAAGTGAAATGTTATATAAAAATGTATTATCAAACATGTATGTAAAATAATCCTACTATTATATTCATTTTATGGACATTCATCCATCATTATATTGTTTAAATCAAATCTTATAAAAATGCATTTAACAGATGTATGGAATTGATTAATTTCACGCTGTTTAAATCCAAATCAAAAATGAATATAGTTGCAGAAGAACTGAAGATTTCAGTAAAGAAATTTATTGCATCCTCCTCTTTTACTGATGTTTCGAAACTTCAGGATGATACGATGATTTTCAGAGAAGGATATTTTGATTCTATGGGATTTGTGTCCCTGATCAGCTTTCTGGAAGATAATTATAAGGTACCGGTTACAGATTCCGATCTTATTGAAGAAAATTTTGAATCGGTAAATGCTATCGTAAACTTTGTGGGTCGAAAGAAAGCCATTGCTTAATTTATGTGCGGTGTTGCCGGGATTATAAGGCCATCCTTTTCTCCAGCAGAATTTCAATTTGTTTTAACAGGTATGCTTTCGCGTATAGCCCATCGTGGACCCGATGAAAGCGGAATATATACCGGGGAGGGTGTTGGCCTTGGAAGCGTAAGGTTAAGCATTATTGATGTGGCAACAGGTCAGCAACCCATGTGCACCCGGGATAAGCATTTGTGGATTGTTTTTAACGGAGAAATATTTAATTACCCTGAACTCAGAGATGAACTGATAAAGAAAGGGCATTCGTTTCGAACAAGTTCCGATACGGAGGTATTGCTGCATCTTTATCAAGATTACGGACCATCGTGTTTACAGTTTTTAAACGGTCAATTTGTTTTTGCTGTATGGGATAACCATAAAAAGGAACTTTTTATAGCAAGAGACCGTATTGGTATCCGACCCTTGTTTTATAACGTCCAGAACGGCAATCTTGTATTTGCATCCGAAATAAAAGCCATACTGGAGTATCCGGATTATACACCTGATTACGATAAAGCAGCGCTGGCTGAAGTATTCACTTTCTGGACCAGTGTTGCTCCCCGAAACATTTTTCAAGGTATACAGGAGCTACCTCCCGGTCATTTAATGAAGTTTAAAAACGGGCAAACGGAAATTACCTCCTATTGGCAGATACCTTTTGGAGCGGATAGTTCAGTAAAAAGCTTCAGCGATTCTGTTGAAAAACTCGATTATTTACTTGAAGACGCAGTGAAGATGAGGTTACGTGCCGATGTTCCGGTAGCAGCCTACTTGAGTGGCGGATTGGATTCAAGTGTCACAACATCCTATATCCGGAAATTTGTTCCTGACCAGCTACAGACATTCTCGATCGGATTTCCGAACCAGAATATGATGAGACCGCCTACCAGTATGAAGTCTCCCGGTTTTTGCAAACCCGCCACCAGGCGTTTACCTGTCATGCGAAAGACATTGCTGAAGTTTTCCCTACCATCGTTTGGCATACCGAAACCCCACTTACCCGCACAGCTCCGGCTCCCATGTATCTGCTCTCGCGGAAAGTAAGGGATCAAAACATTAAAGTAGTTATAACCGGCGAAGGAGCCGATGAAATGTTGGCAGGGTACGATATTTTCAAAGAAAGTCAGATAAGGAATTTCTGGGCCCGTGAACCCCGTTCAAGGATACGCCCGCTGCTTTTTAAAAAGCTTTATCCCTATATCCCGCAAATAAGCCAAATGAATACCCAAATGCTGAAGTTTGTATTCGGGTATAAGCTGGAGCATACTACACACCCGTTGTATTCTCATCTGTTAAGGTGGCACAATACATCGTCCCTTAAAATGTATTTTTCCCCATCGCTGAACAATGCAATATCAGATTATGATCCCTTAGCTGCTGTGGAACAAGCCTTACCGGCAGGTTTCAGCAGATGGAATTCTCTTGAGAAAGCACAATGGCTTGAGACCAGTATTTTTTTATCAGGTTATTTATTATCATCCCAGGGAGACAGAATGGGCATGGCCAATTCGGTAGAAGGCCGTTACCCTTTCCTTGATTATCGGGTAATGGAGTATTGTGCTTCCTTACCAGCCTCCTTCAAGTTGAAAAGCCTGGATGAGAAATATATTTTGAAACAACTTTTCCGGGGGCGTATTCCCGAAAGTATTATAAAGAGGTCAAAGCAGGCCTTCAGAGCTCCGATAATATCAACTTTTATCAGCCAGCCTCCCGACTATCTTCAGGAAATGATGGATAAAAAGGCTATACAGGAAAACGGGATATTTGACTATGCAAAGGTTGAACAACTTTTCCGGAAGGCCAGGGAAGGCAGGATTATATCGGAAATTGATGCCATGGCTATAACCGGAATAATTTCCACACAACTGTTTTCTAAAATCTTTTTAACAAAAGACACCCGATACCTGCCTGAATTGAAGCTGATTCAACCAACTATTTACTATCAGTAATAATTACATTATATGCAAAAACCAAAATTTACCCGGGATATTATAAAACTACAAAATGTAGCGGAAGTTTGTGAGGAGATAATCCAACGACTCCGCAATGAAGTAAGAACCGGTATGCGGCGTAAAGGAGGGGTAGTAGGAATAAGCGGAGGCATCGATTCGTCGGTGACAATGGCTTTGTGTGTTAAAGCCTTCGGAGTAGAACAGGTAATCGGCATTATGTTACCCGAAAAAGATTCCAGTCCGGACAGTGCCCTGTTTGCAGCCGAGCTTGCCGGGAAATTTGGGGTTAAAACACTTACGGAAAGCATTACAGGCGCTTTACAGGGATTTGATTGTTATGGCAGAAGAGATGAGGCTGTTAAAAATGTTTTTCCGGAGTATGATCCAAAAGTATATAAAATGAAAATCGGGCTAAGACAAAATCCGGGAAGTCAGAACCTCCCTCCTGTTTTTTCCCTAATCATTGTTGATACTGATGGAAATGAAAAGGTAAAATTACTCCCGGTAAATGATTATCTTCAAATTGTTGCAGCTTCGAATTTCAAGCAACGTTGCCGGATGTCGATGTTATATTATCATGCAGAGCGATTGCATTATGCAGTAATAGGCACTCCGAATAAACATGAGGTAGATCAGGGATTTTTTGTCAAATATGGTGACGGAGGAGCAGATGTGATGCCCATCGGGAATCTATATAAATCGCAGGTATACGAACTAGCCCATTATCTGGGCGTACCGCAATCCATTATAGACCGGGTACCTACAACAGATACCTATAGTGCCGAGCAGACCCAGGAAGAATTTTTTACCAGATGCCCTATCAGGAAATGGATTTGCTATGGTATGCCTATGAAAACGCCTACCCGGCAGCAGACGTTGCACAGGTAATGAACATTACGGAAGATGAAGTGAATAAAATTTTTAGTAATTTTAAGCGTAAACAACTGACCACCGATTATCTGAGGCAAGCACCTGTACATTTTTAGCAGTATGAATTTCGTTGACTATCTGTTCGACAATAAGGTTGTAAATCCTGCAAAGTTATTTTTGCAGGGGAAGGAAACCATGAGTTATCAGGAGTTATCATCAGGGGTAAATACATTAGCGAAATATTTAAATACACAGTACGGGTATGATAAAAATATTATAGTTTGCAGTCCAAATAGTGCCTTTTTCATTTTAGCCTATCTGGCTATTATCAAATCGGGAAATGTATGCATCCCTGTTGATAGTTCACTAACAGAAGATAATTTTACCTTTATACTTAAGGAAACAGAACCCGTACTTATCTTCTTAAGCAAGTTTGCGAAGGTAAATATCAGAATTGCAGAACCCATCAGAACTGTTAATGAGGAACAATCAGGCTTAATCCTGAAAGAAGAAGATGGGTCTGATAGCAAATTATCCAAGACAGGTTCAGAAGAATTGGCTACAATCATCTATACATCCGGATCAACCGGAAGGCCCAAGGGAGTTATGCTTTCGCACGGGAACCTAATTGCAAATACTGCTTCGATTATTAGTTACCTGCAGTTAACGTCGCTGGACAAGATGCTTGTTGTACTCCCGTTTTATTACTGTTACGGACTTTCGTTATTGCATACCCATATCAAGTGTGGTGGCACTATTGTAATCAATACCCCGTTTATCTTTCTTGGCGGAGTAATTAACGATCTTATCAATT
>JAAUTT010000441.1 GCA_012031335.1 Bacteroidales bacterium
TAAGGCAATCGGATCGGCTTTAACATAAACCCCGGATTGGATATCAGATTTCAGGTTTTGATTTTTCTTTTGGGTATAATGTCCAAACATTTCGGCTTTGCTGGATATAAATTCAGAAAGATTAATAATTTGTGAATGATCGAAGTTGATAGTTCCCTTTCGGAATTTTTCCTCTGTAAAGAAGTTGGAAATATCCCTAACCAATTTTTCGGCATTTTCTTTAATAACAACAATCTCAGAAGTTTTGCCATGATTTTTTATTTGCTCATCAATGTAATTACTTACCAGTGTTAAGGGGGTTCTTACTTCATGGGCCAAGTTGACAAAAGTATTTGTCCTTTGCTCAATGGCTTGCTCCAATTCCGTTGTCCTTTCAATAACTTTGGTTTCAAGCGATAGTTTCAGGGTTTGAAGTTCCTTATACTCATTGTTAAACCTGATGGCCAAAGCAAAAGCCCATAACAAAGCCGAAAGTCCTGAGATAAAATATGAACCTTTTAATGGATAATATAAATTCAAAACTGAAAGGATTTCCTCCAGTGCGAAATCGAGCATGAATATGAAGAAGCCGGTAAGTATAATTTTATGGGCAATATCTTTAGCGTTCTGCTTAAGTATGTGGTTGGTAAAAATAACGAACATGTAAACCGGACTGAACGTGGCAAATACTACCACCATGGGAAATATCTTTTGTATGTAGATACTATATTCAAAGAAAGGGTATGCACTTACAAGTAAACCATAGATAATAAATGAATAGAAATATGGCCGGAAAAACCTTATGTTTTGATTTTGGAAAATTCAAAATAATCGTAAACATCTTTCGGGCATAATCCAGGAGTAAAAAATATGTTATTCCTGTAATGGCGGGTGAAATTGCGTGTTGAATCTCTGCGGTTGTAAATATGAACTTTTGCAAACCGGTAACACAGGCTAAATAAATGGCAAAATTAAGTGCGAATAAACTAAAATAGATGTAATAAATTCTGTCTTCACCAGTACGGCCATAATAAATAAAGAAATGATAAACTAATAGGGTAAAAAGCATAGAAACTATGGCAACTGAGAAAATGTCAGCAATACTAAAATTCAAGTGCATAGGGTTAGTATTTAGTTTCTTAATTTTGAAAAAACATGATTGATGGTTTCATTGAACTGTTCTATTACCACCTTTCTCCAAGGGTATCTTTGGGATAAAACATTTCCAGGAAGATGCTGTCAATGTATGCTTTGTCCTGACTGGTTTTGCAGCCATTCTGAAAAGCCTGGTTCTCGATGATCATTGTTTTTAAGGTGCGTAAGGCACCATATAAACTTTCGCTGTTAATAGTTCCAAATTCGAACATCACTGGCAAACAAGTTTTTCCTTTATTCATGTTCCAGGCGAAATCTAAGAAAGAACCATGCTCTTTAAAAAAGTTATCATCACTGTCATCAACAACCCGGTTATCGAATAATTCGTTAACCTGTTGTTTTACGAGGTTTGGAATTTTTGGAGCATTGAGTAACTGAAGTTTTCCTCTTTTCCCGAGACCAGTGTGCAGATCAATAATTATTATCTTATCGTAAGGGGCACAATATCTCTTTAGGACATCCGCGATATTTGCATTCTCCTCTTCAAAAGCCTTACCCCCAAATATAATCCCTTTTTCAAATTCGTACTGACCTTCTCCAATGGCCTGGACTAACGTTGATTTTGAGTATTTTTGAATACTTCCCAGGATGTTTGAAAGAAAAGTTAAATGTTCTAACGACCATCTGGAATACTTTTTATCAGGTTCCAGGATGGACCTTATTTTGGAATATCCCTGATTTTTAATTTGAAACAAATCGGACGTCATTGAAAAATTACGATTCAGGTCTACATTGTTCCTTGTTACTCGTCGGTTATGCTTAAATCCCCACGGATTAATGGCATGTACAAGCAATAAATCAATCCCGGAGATATCAACTTCTTCATCATTATTTGATTCAATAGAAATACCTGTAAAGCACTTCCAACATAGCCTTCAATTCCGTGTAATCCGGAAGTAATTACTACCAAAGGATTCTCTCCTTTATTTTTGAAATGAACAATATCTGTGAATAAACCATCTTGTGATTCACTCACCGGCATAGCTTCAATGCTTGTTTGAAGGTGCTTTACTTCTCCGACGGCACATAGGAAGGCATTCCGGCACTCCTGGTAGGAGCTGTGATAAAAATTACGTTTTGACATTTTTGAGAGTCAGTAATTGTACGTAACGGATTTTTCGTTAAAATTCATTTCAAAAATAAAAGAATTTATGTCATCTGATTCCGTTTGGTTTCAATTTGAATCAAATGAGAAATATAATCCTGATTATATGTCAATGATATTCTGCACAATAATTAACCTTCTACTTAAAAGTAAGTATAAAAAATAGTGGAAAGGAAGTATTGAAATTTCATGATAATTCATCATTCTTTATGGATAGGACACTTGAGCCCAATTCGAAAACTAATTACCTCATATTGTTTTAAATAGAATATCGCAAAACGCTAACTCTTTACCAATTTACAACCCCATGTTTGTCGAAATCGAATTATTGGAATCGATAGTTCAGGATCATTTGGCTGTTTATCCAGGTAAAAATAATGATAACGCCACCGGATCCTATGAAATCGAAAGTCTGGTTAAGCTTATTAGAAATGCTTTAATCCGTAATGCTTGTGAGTTGAAGAATGATCAGCTTATTGAAATTTTTATCCGGGATGTTCAAAAACGGTTTATTAATTTTTCGAACAGGCTTTACTTATATGCCGTAAGTAAGGCCAAATTCAAAGGAAAATCAAACCAGTTGAATGATAACCAGAACCTTCTGAAAACGGTTGATATCCTTCTCTCTTTTCTTAGCGATACATTCCCAAAATATTTGAATCCGGAAATATTTGTTCCGGAGAAGCTAAAAGAGGAAACGGTATCAAATTTTAAAGACCAAATAATTCAAATTGAGAAGCTGTACAAGGAACCCAGTAAAGAAGTACTGGAAATAGCGCTAAAACCACTTAAAAAATTCATAGAAACAAAGCCTGCAATATCTTATCAACAGTTAAAATATTTCGATTTTCTCCTGGATGAATTAATTCAGTTCGAGGGTTTACCCGAAGTGTGTCTGATAGCTTCGAATTTTAATAGCTTTTCTTTTCTCCATTATTTGACACATCAAATTGAGAATGATTTGGAAGAATTGGACACTTATGCTGAAAAGATGGAAAAATTGCTTTGGAATCTGAAGTGGGCGAAGCAAATTCAAATTACCGGGAAAGCCTACAATGCATCCAGGAAATCAATTAAAGAGTTACTTATCGATTGGATCAATGAAGAAATTAATTATCTGGAAAAATCATTTAATCTCAGGAAAAACCCAATAGCTGAGGCTGAAACTTCGGAGGACAAGTCTTTTAAATTGATTACGGATTTATCGGTTCCTCAACTGGGCTTTCTGTTAAGGATTTTTATGGAATCCGGTCTGTTTAAAAATAAAAATCACAGGGCTGTGGCTAAGTTTTTCGCAAAGCATACAAAAACCAAAGGCAGTGCATCCATTTCGCCTGGTAATTTATCCAATAAGTTTTACGATGTAACTGGAAATGTTGAACAGGTTGTGAAAGATATCGTGTTCAATATGCTGAACCAAATCCGCAAATATCAATAAACTTCCTTAAGCAGATACTCGAGCTTATACCCTTTTAAATGGTAATAAGCTCCATCATCGCATGCATATTAAATCCTGGTTTTTTCAAAAGCTCATCGGCTGAATGCTGAAGTATCTCCCCTATATTTGAAAAACCATGCTGTCTGCATATCGCCAAAAACTCATCGCTGGTAGCAATTAGTTCAATTTCCACGGATAGAATTGGGTGTGTTGTTTCCATAACTCAATTTTAACAAATTTATAATTACCACCCCCACTTAATCTAAACAAAAATATTTTTTGAATTACTTCAGCAGCTATGTATTTCAATATCTTAATTTTACTTCATTAAATTCGTTTTTTATTTCATTTTGCGAGTGCCATTTTTCAGTCTCGAAAAAATTTTTACCCATTCTATTCACATACTATCAATGTATTACAGGGGGGTGGTACCACCCCCTGCCACTCCCTTTTGAAATCGTTTTTTTCATTTGTGCCATAATCAAAACACATCAAATTATGCCAGCTCAAATATTAACAACTGACGATTTAAGAGAATTCAAAATCGAAATGCTCGAAGAAATAAAAAAGCTTCTCCGGCAAAGTGGTGTTCAGCCCTCTAAAAAATGGTTAAAATCTCCCGACATACGCAAGCTGTTGGGTATATCTCCCGGAACGCTCCAAACCATGCGTATCAACGGTACACTTCCTTATACAAAAATTGGTGGAGTAATCTATTACGATTACGAAGATGTACAGAAAATGCTTGAAATCCGGAAATCTCAGTCAAACCTTTTCAAATAGGTTACGTGGATTTGGCTAATAAATTAGTAATTCTGGTTCGATTGCATTTGGCTTTAGTCTTACTACTAGATACTTACTACTAGATACTAATGTTTCATGAACTATATCAAACATCTTTCATGTTTTTCGAAAAGATCTATCCCGATATGCGGCTGAACCAAAGTCATGTCAGTCTGTACATGGCTCTTTTTCAGTTTTGGAACCTCAACCGTTTCGAAAACCCATTTAAAATCATTCGTTCCGAGGCGATGAAATTATCAAAAATTGGATCCATCAATACTTCTCAATTTTCATCTATTGACTGGTCAAATACTCCTTATTTTATTCGTATATCAGTAGATGGAACGGTAATGGGAACAAACCAACTACTAAGTGTTCCTTTTGCTCTACATGCTAAAGAAGCTGAAACTTACGCTGACGGACAAAATAATCCAGCGGAGATAGACCTCCAGAGTGTTTACACCGAGTGTCTCGGCTAGTTCTTGAACGAGTCCAAGCAGTGCCGACGACCTCTGCCTTTATGATTATGTCACACGCGGCGTTCTTGTGTGTCTTTTTGGGTAATCCATG
>JAAUTT010000442.1 GCA_012031335.1 Bacteroidales bacterium
CTCCATAACTAAAAAGCTTTGGTAAAATGGGAACATTATCCAGGCCATCCGAAACACCTGCATAATTAACCTTCAGGGTGATAAACTTATCCTTCCATGGTTCACCCCTTAAAGCCAAACTACCTGTAACAACATTTGGTGATGATACTGTCATATATTTCAGGCCATCAAACGGGAAAAGATTCATTTCGCTCGTAAGCATTCCTCCGAGGTAATTAAAAAAAGGAACCGGAATATGCTTCGAGAATGTGAAACCTCCGTTGGCTGATGGTATAATTACAATGCGCGAATGCAAGGGTATGTATTTGGTATACCAGGCTATAATCCGCCAGAACGATTTATCCCATAACAGATCGTTAAAATACTTTCCGCGCATTACATATTTGATTTCCGAACTAAAAAAGTCTCCCTTATGAGGAAATACGGTACGATCTTGTGTATCAAACCGAAAACGCGCATACCAGTTCAGGTTGTTCGCATTGAAATTGATAGTATCGTTCACCTCCATTTCTTTGTCAATATTGAAAACTTCTCCCTGGATACCAGTTCGGATCATAAAAGCTTTCGATACTGTCGAAAACAGATCAATTTCTCCGATGAAATGCTGCACATTGTAATTCTCCCTAAGAAGTAAGTCGGGAGTGTAAAATTTAGCCGGGAGGCTGTTAACACCCATTTTAATTCCTAAACCGATATTAGGACGAGCAAAGGTATGTACCGTATACTGTACCTGAGCTCCAGGAAATTGTCCAAGTTTAAGATCGATCAGTAACCGGGAACCTTCACCCAGAATATTTCGGTAAGTAGCATTCAGAAGTATAGCAGTTTTAAGATACTGATCGTAATGCATACTGAATTTAAAAAAATTAAATGGTTGTTCTTTAAACCTGAGGGTTAACTCCGAACCTTCAAGCGAAGGATTCAACCGGTAATTGACCCTCTCGAAGAAACGCGTTCCGTAAAGTCGTTCAATGCCATGCTCCAATTCCTGTAGTTTTATCCAGCCGGTGTCTCTTATTTCGAAATTCCCTTTAACAAGGTTTTTGGAGACTTTATCCAATCCTTCGTAATGAATTGACTTTATATATATTGAATCCAAATCGGGAGGAATTCTTAACCGTGTATACCGATATTGAAATTGCTTTAAAGAATCTACAAGCGCTTTTAACTGAGGGAGCATTTTACGGGCAGCTCGTTCTCCATTCAAAATTAACGAATCGATATCTTCGAAACTAAACATATTGTAATTCCCAATATCCGGTTTTATGAGAATATCGCACAGGGCAGCCTGCTCGGCGTTGGATCGTGCAGCCTGAAAACTCGAAACCTGATCCATAATGCGCACCACTGAATTAAGTTGATCTTTGGTATACAGGTTTGCCGACACCTCAACGCCAATTATGATATCAGCTCCCATCTCCTTTGCATCCTGAACAGGAAAATTCCTGAGTATGCCTCCATCTACCAGTAACATTCCGTCTATTTCAATGGGAGAAAAAAAAAGAAGGAATTGCCATGCTTGCCCTTATAGCATCGGGTAAAAACCCATTTTTCAGAACAACAGGTCTTACATTTTCTATATCGGTTGCAATACATCTGAAAGGAATCGGTAAGCTGTCGAAGTTGTTGATAGTATGTACCGGCCAGGTGAAATGGGACAACATCATCGATACTTTCTGTCCATCAACAAGCGCCCTGGGTATCGCTACCCTGCCTTTGACAATAGGAAATTCGCCTACATATCTTTCGAAGTCTTCCTTTTCTTCAATTGATATATTTTTACGGGAAATTTCATCCAGCAAAAGCTCAGTCCAGTTCAAATGACGGGTTATGTATTCGATTCGTTTTGCTGAATATCCACAGGCATAAAGACCGCCCACAACACTACCCATGCTGGTTCCTGAAATATAATCTACAGGCATGCCAATCTCTTCCAGTACTTTTAGAACACCAATATGAGCAAGTCCTTTGGCTCCGCCGCCGCTTAAAACGAGTCCCACTTGCGGTCGTTTTCCCTTATCCTGCGCAGGAAGGTCAACTTGTATAAAAAAGAAAAGTATCAAAAAGGCTGATACAGTGAAAAATTTAAACCTCATTTGCATTGCCGATCACTTTGTCTTCTCACATTACGAAAAAATGTCAGGCGGTTATAAATTCGAAATTAATGATCTATAAAAAAACAACTTCAGATATAGTAGATTTCTTTGGTTAACCTTTCATAGTTTATCTCAGTAATGCCGGTAAAAACAAATACTCGCTGTAAAAAACTTTTACTAAATCAATGGAAGGTGTTAATCCGGCGAAGGAAGTTTTGCAGAAACAATAAAGGTTCAAATAAATGGCTTGTACCTATATAAAGAAAAAACAACTATTCTGTCCGTTGTCGCACTGCTTCGTATAAGACTACCGAAGCTGCATTTGACACATTGAGTGAACTGATTTTACCTAAAATAGGCAACTTCACCAACTCATCACATATGCGCAGTATTTCGGGGTCAATCCCTGTATCCTCCGCTCCCATCACAATGCAAACAGGCACCTTATAATCGGTTTTGAAATACAAATGCTCGGCTTTTCAGTGGCAGCAATCAACTTAATACCGCTTTGCTGCAAAAATTGCAGGCTCTTTTTGAATTGGGCAGTCCGGCATACCGGCAAATAGTTTAACGCACCCGAAGATGTTTTCATGGCATCGGCATTAAGCTGTGCCGATCCCTTTTCGGGGAGCAGAATGGCATTGGCTCCGGCACATTCAGCAGATCGGGCGATGGATCCAAGATTGCGAACATCTGTTACCCCGTCCAGAGCGATGATAAAAGGGGTAATGCCTTGTTCGTAAAGACCGGGGATTACATCTTCAATTCGTTGTAAGGGCACAGGTGATATAAAGGCTATCACTCCCTGGTGGTTTTTGCGGGTAATGCCATTTAATTTCTCCTCAGGAACCATCTGATAATTAATCTGGTATTGCTTCATAACCTGATTTAGTTCACCAAACAACTCTCCGCTTAACCCGCGTTTTACCATTATCTTGTCAATATCCTTACCGGCTTCAATGGCCTCGATTACCGGCCGCAAAGCCAAAATATGAAATTCGTATCCCTTTCCCTGGTGGAAAATTCGGTTTCCTGTAATTGCCTTTAAACATCCTTACTTTTTAATAGAGATGCAAAAGTAGAAGTTTAAATGCATAATGACTCATAATTAAATAAAAACCCTGCTTTAGATTTCAGCAGGGTTTTTAAACTTAATTTTTTAGCCACTTATCGAGCCATCCGAAAAACTCTCTCTGCCATAGCAGACTGTTCTGTGGTTTAACCACCCAATGATTTTCGTCGGGGAAAATAAGCAGTTTACTGGGAATGCCTCTTAACTGGGCAGCATTGAATGCCTGCAGACTTTCGGTATATGGTATGCGGAAGTCCTTCTCTCCGGTGATTATCATAATTGGGGTATCCCAGTTCTGTACAAAACGGTGTGGAGAGTAATCATAACTTTTAGGTTTGGGAGTTTGCCAGTATGGACCTTTCAGGTCGAAGTTGGTAAAAAACGACTCCTCGGTTGCGGCATACTGACTTTCGAAATTGAAAATACCGCAGTGAGCTATAAAGGCTTTAAAGCGTTTTTGGTGGTTTCCGGCAAGGAAAAACACGGAATATCCTCCATAACTTGCTCCAACAGCTCCAAGCCGGTTTTCGTCTACAAATGGCTCTTTTTTTGATGGCATCGGTAGCGCTCAGGTAATCGCGTATATTCTGACCACCATAATCGCCCGAAATCTGAAGATTCCATTCACTTCCAAATGTTGGAAGTCCACGGCGGTTAGGAGCTATAATCACATATTCGTTGGCAGCCATTAACTGCAGGTTCCACCGGTAGGAAAAAAACTGGCTAACAGCACTTTGTGGTCCACCCTGACAATAAAGCAGTGCGGGATATCTTTTAGTTGAGTCGAAATCGGGAGGCAATACTACCCAAACCAGCATTTGCTTTTTATCGGTTGTTTCCACCCATTTTTGCACCACCTTTCCCATTTTTATCTTTTCGTAAATATGCTTATTGGTAAAGGTTAATTGAGTTTCAGCTCCAGTTACGGGATCAATTCGGAATATCTCGGCAGCCATGCTCATGGACATTTTTGTACCAACAAGGCTATTTCCGGCTAATCCCAGGGAAGTATAATCGTGCCACCCCTGGGTAATCTGTTTTATTTCGCCCGAAGATAAACTGGCCGAATACACCTGGAAAGTAGCCTGTACTCCGCTTATGAAATACAGGGAAGCGCCGTCTTTGGCCCAAACAACATTGGCTGCACTCTGATCAAAGTTTTTGGTAACATCAGTCTTTGTTTTGGTAACGATATCATAAACCATCAGGCGGTCTTTATCCGATTCGTAACCTGCGGTTAGCATGCTACCATAAGCTACTTTTTTGCTGTCGGGTGAGAATACGGGATTGCGGTCGTAACCTTGATTACCATCTGTAATATTGACAGTGGTGCCGGCATTCACATCATATAAATAGATATCGGAATTGGTAGAAACAGCGGCTTCCCTTCCTTTGAGTTTTTTGGAAGTATAAGCTATAAAATTTCCATCGGGACTGCAGGCTATTTCAGCAGCATCAAAATATGGTGCCAGGGGAGAATCGAAAGCTTCTTTACCGAGAATATCGGTGGCTTCATTAAATGTACCATCTTTTATATCTGCCACAAAAATATGGCTGTAGGCATAATCATGCCAGGAGTCCCAGTGCCTGTACATCAGATTGGTTATAACATGGCCCGATGCTTCGGGCAGATCGGGATAAAGGTCCTGAGTGGTGGAATCAAGTTTTACATCAGCAAGATACCATATTTTACCTCCTGAAGGAGCGTATTCGAAGGCACTGATATCATTCTAATATTCGTTCGAGCTAAATTCTAGAAATATCTTTGAATTTTAATAGCTAGCTAACTAGATTACAGGTTCGCTGTCTCTCATTGGTTTCACTGCGAGAGTAATATGCAAGCTTTTGCCGAAAAGTCC
>JAAUTT010000443.1 GCA_012031335.1 Bacteroidales bacterium
TCACCATGTCGGTTGAGCGTCTTGACCTTCTTTTGACAGTCCCTAACTTTGAGAGAACGTCCTCTGCGGGCAGCTCATCAACGGGGCTATCGGAAAATATCTCTACATCTGAAGATATTCCAGCCTCACCATCTTCTATTGATGGTACTATCCTACTATCAGCTTCAGGCTTAATTTCTTTGTCAGAAGATATTAATCTTTTTATGCTTGTTTTGCAATATAACCACCCATTGAATCATTTACAAAACGCCCAGAATTAATTATCTGCGCATGATACCCAAGTTTAATAGCTTTGTGGGTAAGATAATATGGATCTACTCCAATACAATGACCTCCTACTAACCCCGGGAAAAATTTAAGAAAATTCCATTTTGTACCGGCTGCTTCCAGAACATCATATGTGTTAATATTCATTCTATTGAAAATAATGGATAATTCATTCATCAATCCAATATTTACATCTCTTTGTGTATTCTCAATAATTTTTGCGGCTTCAGCAACTTTTATGGATGTTGCTTTATGTATACCGGCAGTTATTATAGTACCATATACCTTTGCAATAACTTCAAGGGATTCAGAGTCGCATCCACTTACAATCTTTAATATTTTGGTAACAGTATGTTCCTTATCCCCAGGATTAATTCTCTCAGGTGAGTATCCCACTTTAAAATCCTGGCATAACCTTAAACCTGATAATTCCTCCAAAACTGGAGCGCAATCTTCTTCAGTACATCCGGGATAAACAGTAGATTCATAAACAACATAATCATCCTTCTTAAGAACAGATCCAACAGTTTTACTTGCTCCCAAAACTGGTCTGAGATCAGGTTTGTTATACTCATCTATTGGAGTTGGTACAGCAATAATGAAGAAATTTGCTTCCTTTAAATCATCCAATTTTGAAGTAAACAATATATCTCTTCCCTCAAACTCATTAGCATCTATTTCTTTACTTGGATCAATTTTATTTTTCATTAATTTTACCCGATCCTCATTTATGTCAAAACCAATTACCTTAAATTTTTTAGCAAATTCAAGAGCCAAAGGCAGTCCCACATATCCGAGACCAACTACAGCAATACTCTTTTTTTTATCTCTTAGTTCCTGTATCATTTTTATTTCTGAAATGGATGAAATTCAATTTTTTTATTAGCAAATGGATGATAATCTCCAACAAGCCCAAGTGGTTTAGAATGACGAATATCATATACAGTCTGCGTACTTATACGGGCATCCTCAATAGAAAAGCCATTACCTTTAACAATCACTTCATAAGTTCGTGTATGTAAATCAGTAAACCCTTCACTAAACTCTAATTCATTTCCTTCAATAGTAATAGACCTGAATGTTCTTTGACCCTTTTCTTTAACCTCATCAGGTAATGCTTCAAAATCAACGCTTAGAAACCATCTAACTCTCGCTTTTTCAAGTTCAAAGTAACCACAAGCTCTTTTGGGTTCCAAAATATGGACAACATTTTTCTTAACATTTCCAAAGATCCAGGTTAACATATCATAAAAGTGAACACCAATATTAGTAGCAATTCCACCGGACTTTTCTTCGTTAGCTTTCCAACTAGTAAAATACCAGTGTCCACGTGATGTTATATAGGTTAAATCGATATCATAAATCTTTCCAGATTTATCATTGTCTATTTTTTTCTTTAATTCAATAATCGTAGGATGTAATCTAAGCTGAAATATAGTATTTACCTTACTTCCTGTTTCCCTTTCAATTTGACTCAAAGCATCGATATTCCATGGATTTAGTACGAGCGGTTTTTCGCAAATTGCATCTGCGCCATGCCTTAAAGCAAAACGAATATGGGAATCATGTAAGTAATTAGGGGTACAAATTGAAACGTAATCAATTTTTGTTGATTCTCTTTTTAATTTATCAATATGTCTGTCAAATCTTTCAAACTCGACAAAAATCAGCATTAGGAAAAAAACTATCCATAATTCCAACACTATCATTTTTGTCTAATGCAGCTAAAAGCCTATTTCCAGTTTCTTTTATAGCTTTAAGATGACGTACAGCAATAAAGCCGGCGGCTCCGATAAGGGCAAAATTTTTCATATTATAATTTATTTACGGAATTATCTTTTATTAAATATCTCTCGTTGCTCTCCGGACATATTGCGATACCTTCATTATTGAAAATCAATTTATGGTCAAACTCACTTATCCAACCATTTTGTCTTGTTGGATTTCCAATGAAAAGAGCATAAGGTTTGACATCTTTGGTAATAACTGATCCTGCCCCTATAAAAACGTATTCTCCTATGTCATGCCCACTTACTATTGTTGCATTTGCTCCAATTGTGGCCCCTTTACAAACTTTTGTTTTTAGATACTCATTTTTCCTGTTAACAGCACTTCTTGGATTAATAACATTAGTAAAAACCTTTGAGAACAGATCATCTTCGCAAACAACACCTGTAAAAATTGAAACGTTGTTTTGAACTTTAACATTCATCTCCAGAATAATATCCGGGGAAATAATAACATTTTGTCCTATATTATATTTTTTACCAATTTTACAATTACTCATTATATGTAAAAAATGCCATATTTTAGTTCCATCACTGATCTCGCAAATTTCATCAACATACGAACTTTCGTGAACAAAGTAACTACCTTTTATCATAAAATTCTCTTATTGTCTGTGTAATATAATCCAATTGGCTTTCATTAAGCTCAGTGTGCATAGGCAAGGAAAGAACATGATCACACAAATTTTCTGAAATAGGGAAATCTCCCTTTTTATACCCAAGATTCAAAAAAGCCTTTTGTAAATGAAGTGGGACAGGATAATAAATCATTGAAGGAATTGAATTACTCTCCAAATATTCTTTTAAGGCATCACGTGAATTATCATTAATAAATAAAGTATACTGGTGAAAAACATGATCTCTTTTAATACTTGGGGTACTTATTTGTCTAATGCCATTAAGGTCACTATTATACTTTTGTGCCACTTCTTTTCTGGATCTAATATATTCATTCAAATATTGAAGTTTAATATCCAATACAGCAGCTTGTATAGTATCTAAGCGTGAATTTACACCAATAATATCATGATAATAACGAGTTTTCATTCCATGATTGGAAATCATTTTTATCTTTTCCGCAATTTCATTATTATTCGTAAAAATGGCCCCTCCATCTCCAAAACAACCTAAATTTTTAGAAGGGAAAAAAGACGTACAGCCAATATCACCAATACATCCAGAATGTAATTGGATGTTATTTAAATCAAATGTTCCCCCTAGGGATTGTGCAGCATCTTCAATAATAAAAATTTTATTTTGCTTTGCTATTTCAATAATTTTGTCCATTTCTGCAATTTGACCAAAGAGATGTACAGGAATTATAGCTTTTGTCTTTTTAGTAATTGCGCTTTCGATTTTATTAGCATTTATCAGAAAAGTGTCAGATTCAACATCTACTAAAACTGTTTTTAGACCTAATAAGGATATTACTTCAGCAGTTGCTATAAAAGTAAATGGTGTTGTAATTATTTCATCTCCCGGTTTCAAATTTAAAGACATTAAGGCAATTTGTAATGCATCTGTTCCATTACCACAAGTAATGACATTACCTACACCTAAATATTTAGATAAATTTTGTTCAAAGTCTTTTACCTTTGAACCTTTAATAAACTCAGATTTATTAATTATTTCTTGAATTGAATAATCTACTTTCTCTTTAATTTTTAAATATTGAGAAAATAAATCAACCATTTGTATTTTATGAATCATTACAAATTATTTATTTTGATTAATAAGAAAAATTATTGAAACAATAGTTGCAGCCATTGTCGCTGTACTTGTCCCTATACTTAATATTTCTCCGGTACTCAAGCCCTTCTTATCAGGCTTTCTTGGCACAATAATCTCAGCTCCGGGTTCAACTTTAGGAAAATTATTAAAAAAGAAAATTTTTCGCGTACGATCCAATGTACCATTGGCATAAATAATATAAGATTTTCCTTTTTTGGCATCTGGAGCAAATCCTCCTGCGCTTGAAATATAACGCCTGAAATTTGTGTTATCGTATCGTACTAAAACGGGCGATAATACAGAACCTGATAAACGAACTACCTGCAATTCTTTTGGCACTCGTAAAATATCACCTTCCTGCAGAATTAAATCATATTTTGATTTTGGCTGTAAAATGATTTTATCCAGATTAATTCCAATAGCTGACACTGAATCCATCTCAACAATAAATTTTATTGAATCTTTACTTTGAGATTTTATTGCTTCCAGTGCTTTTTGTCTTTCCCTGGCATCAACCGGCAGTTTCCTGATCAACCGGGCTCCTTTGGGATAAGCTTCCTCAGTTAAGCCACCAGTTCTTTTTATCAGATCAGATATTCTTTCGTTTTTATTTGAAATACTATATAATCCTGGAAAAGCGACTTCTCCTTCGACCTTTACAAGAGATTGAACCTCATAGCCCGGCGACCGTCGTATAAAAACCTGATCGAAAGGTTGTAGAATAAAACGTGATGCTGAATCATTCAGAACCAGATTCTTTGAAATGGGAAACTGGAACACTTCGGCAATTTTATTAGATGAGGAAGTAGCATCGTTATTCCGTATACGTCGTGCTATTTCGAGCCTTGCATAGGAGGCAGATTCAAGCAGTCCGCCTGCCTGTATGATGATATCTTCAATTGATGTGTTATTTACGAATGGATATATTCCGGGATTACGGATTTCACCATCAATCTGTACTGTGTACTCTTCCCTGATATCAAAAATTGAAGGAATAACTACCAGATCTTCCCTTAACAAAACTATATCGTTATTACCTTGGAATAAATTATTCAGATCGACAGGTATAACATCCAGTGAATAATCCTCTTTTGTACGGTAAATAACGGCCCGATTCATAAAGGCATCGCCACGTTAAGCCTTCGGTCTTTCTTAATAAGTTCTTTTAAACTAAGGTTATTGACAATCGCAAATTGTCCGGGTCTGTAAACAGCTCCCTTAATTTCAACAAGGTTTCGAAAC
>JAAUTT010000444.1 GCA_012031335.1 Bacteroidales bacterium
AGGAAAAACATTTTTTATCCTTTTTCGTAAAGTTTTATCCATAAATTGATGTAAGATTTTTACAAAGTATTATAGTAGTAGTTAGTTAGTAGTTAGAAATAAATGGCGGACCTGTGAAGCTCCGCCATTTTCATTTTATGATATACATATTCAGCTCTGCATCATATGTATTGTGACGGAAATCAATCAATACCTGGGGGCCACCTGAACGATATCTGCACCACGATATCGGGCATCTAAAAATTATCCGGAATCTGATTGTAGAAGGCTTCTTTTATGCAGGTTAAAAGAAATAAAGTTTAATTTCTCCCTCTATTTAGTATTAAAATAAATAAAGTTACTTAGATTTAATTGTTATTCCCAAAATAATCAATACTTATGTTTATTATTCTGTATCAGTTATTTGATATATCTTTAATGATTATTTTTTTACTCATTTTTCTCCTTCTTTTATTATTTTTAAAACTAAAACATACCCAAAAACAGTTACACGATATAGAATTTCAAAAAAAGGTTTTCTCAAAAGTTCAAAAGAACTCCTCTCAGTTAACATGCTTATTTACTATAGACAGGAAATACAATATAAAATATATAAGCGCTAATGCTCAGGAACTTTTGGGTTATTCTCAAAATCTTTTTATCTCAAAAAAGATTTTGTATCATGAGCTGATCATTGAAGAGGATAGATCTATTATTTACAACACAATAAATAACTTAACTGTACAAAGAAACTTTTATGTTGTTAATTACAGGGTTAAGTCGTCAACACAAAAGATAATCTGGATTCTTGAACAAGGTTATGGCATTTTTGATAAAAAAGGTAAGCTTATTGCAGTAGAAGCTATGTTCACAGACATCTCGTACAGTAAAGAGATGGAGCAAAAAATGCTTGAAAGTGAGAATAAAGCAAAAATTCTTATTGAAAATTCACCAATTGCAATATGTTTAATTAGCGATCTTAAAATTAATTATTGCAATTCAATTTTTCTCAAGCAATTTGGTTATAAAAATTATAAGGATGTAATTGATATGTCTATTCTGGATTTTGTCCATTACGACTATCACCAATCTTTTACCAAGGCATTAAATTCTTTAGAAGCCAACAGTCAACTTCAGAAAGAAATTGAAGCAATTGGCATCGGCAAAAACTGAAAAAAATACTTTTATACAAATGTATTTAACAAAGTCTCAATCAGAATATAATCCGAGTTACATTATTTTTATTGTGGATATAACAGAAATAAAGAGGCACGAAGATATCCTTATGGATTTTAACGAAAAACTCGGAAACATTATTGATCTAATACCAGACCCGACTTTTGTTATAGACAATTCAAAAAAAGTCACCCATTGGAATTTGGCTCTTGAAGAGTTAACTGGAACAAAGAAAAATAAGGTTATTGGAAGTAATATATATGCTAAGGCAGTTTATGGAGAAAACCGACCAATGTTAGTAGATTTGATCGATGAGGACGATGAAAATATAAAGGCCTTTTATAAAAGAGCTAAAAGAATTAAGGATAAAATTTATGCAGAATTTGAAATAAAAATACCTGCCGACAATAAAATGATTTATTTATGGGCAGTAGCAGCACCCTTATACGATAAGAATAATAACAGATTCGGATCTATTGAACTTGTAAAAGATATAACAGATATAAAAAACCATGAAATAGAATTATTTGAAAGCGAAGAAAAAGCAAGGGTCCTATTAAATAACAATCTTAATATTACCATGTTGATCCAAACTGATGGGCGGATAATTGATTGCAATGCACCTATTCTTAGAATCCTGAATAAATCAAAAAAAGAAATTGTTGGGAACTTTTATCAGAATTATTTACCTAATGAGGTCAAAAGTGAAATTGAAGAATATGTTCAAAGTGCATTATATCAAGGCAATGACAATGCTTCTCAAACAGTGAATTACAATGATCAATTTTATAATCTTTCTGTTTATCCGGTAAAAGATAATTTAGGTAAAATAAATCGTTTGGTAATTTCTGCAAATGATATTACACTCATGAAGAATACTGAAAAGGAATTGAGTGAAAAAGAAGAGCAATACCGCACTATAACCACAATTATTACTGACTATGTTTATAAAATTTATTACAGAAATAACCAGGTTACCTATAGCTTTGAAAACCCAGGATTGGAGAAAATAATCGGATACAAACCATCCGAACTGGAACCAGTTTATAGGGGATCAGTGGAGCATTTGATTCATCCGGCCGACAGGGATTTTATTGAAAAATCTTTTATTGAAATCATTCATCACAAAAAGCCTTACCCGCTTGAACATCGACTCATTCATAAGAATGGAAATATAATATGGATTTCGACAACTTTTATTTTTAGTAAGGACCATCCTCTGAAAGGTATTGAATTATTATGCGTACTTAAAGATATAACGGAAAAAAAGAAATTGGAATTAACCTTACACGAAGCGGAAGAAAGGTATAGAATAGTTTTTGAACAATCAGGATTGGCATCGAATGTATTTGATCTTTCTGGAAACCTTATCATGCAAAACCAACTGGCAAAACGTATTTTAGGGAGACGTAACGAGGATTATATTGGTAAGAGCATTGAAGAAGTATTATACCCTCCCTTTATTGAATATACAAAACATGTTTTTAGTAAAACATTAGCGCAGGGCTATTTTTATGATGAGAGAAAGTTTAAAATTGACAAGTATGAATATTGGTTGAAAATAATTTCGCAAACCATAAAAAACGAGCATGGGGAAAATCAGGGAGTGCAAATAATTACACAAAATATTTCCGAACGAAAGGAGCAAGAAATCAGGATATTAAAAACCATGATAGAAACTGAAGAAAAAGAAAAGGCCTACTTTTCGCAGGAAATTCACGACAGCCTGGGACCATTATTATCATCCATCAAAATGTATATACAATGGCTTGGAAGACCTGATGCTAAGGCCCCGAAAGAAGAAATATTATCTGATACTGAAAAACTGATCGATGAATCCATAACTGAAATAAGGGAAATCGCTTTTAAACTGAGTCCTCATATATTAACAAATTTTGGTTTACTGGAAGCGATAAAAATGTTTTCCAAAAAAATTAGTAAACCTGAACAACTTACAATTGAAATTACCAGATAACCTTTCCAACCGGATAGATTTATTAAAAGAAACTATTTTGTACCGGGTACTATGTGAATGTATGAATAATACTATTAAATATGCCAGTGCAAACAAAGTAAATATTAATTTTCATCATTCGGGAAACAATCTTTTGATTACTTATGTTGATAATGGCATTGGATTCGATTCGGAAAAAATTGAGAAATCTCTTGGTACTGGTTTACTAAACATACAAAACAGACTTCGGACCATTGACTCAACTTTTGAAATTAACGCAAAGCCTGGTAAAGGGGTGAAAATTAAAATATTGACAAAGTATTAATACCTTATTATTGCTGAAATGATTAAAATAATATTGGTTGACGATCACAAAATCTTTCGCGAAAGCCTTAGTAAACTTCTGGTCTCCGAAAAGATAGCCAATGTAATTGGCGAAGCCGGAAATGGAATTGAACTACTTTCTTTATTGGAGAGTTATAAGCCCGACCTTATATTATTAGATATCCAAATGCCTCTAATGGATGGTATTGAAGCCACAGGAAAAGCACTCGAAAGATACCCTGGGTTAAAAATATTAGTCCTTTCATCCTTTGGTGATGAGAAATACTATTTTAAAATGTTGGAAGCCGGTGCAAAAGGATTTGTGCTTAAAAATTCGGGCCTGAACGAACTTGAACTCGCCATAGGAGAGGTTTGCCGGGGCAATACATGGTTTTCCAACGAGTTGCTTCAAAAGGTTATCATCAGTATAAGTAAACCTGGCTCCAAAGAGTTAGGAATTTCAGAAAGGGAACAAGATGTTCTGAAATTAATCTGTGAAGGTTTTACAAATGATCAAATTGCTGAAAAATTGTTTTTAAGTACCGATACAATTAAATGGCATCGAAACAATCTGCTGTCCAAAACCGGATGTAAAAATACAGCATCGTTGGTTATGTACTCCATACGTTCGAATCTTATTGAAATTTAATATAAAAAAAATTAACTAATAAAATAACTAGTAATTACTACCCAAAAGGATGGTTATAAACCATCCTTTTTTAATTCAACAACTACCATTAATCATGTTGTGCAGGGCCTTTAATCTCAGCAACTTTGCAATAACCCGAAAACAACCTGACAGATGTTCTACAAGAAAAATAAAGAGCTGAGTATTATTTTGATTGATGATAATAAAACTTCACTCAGCAAAATTAGTGAGTTTTTATATGATAGTATTAACTGTAAAATATTGGCAGAAATAACTTCGGTCAAAGAGTTAAATTCCTTTACACACCTTGGTTCAGCTGATCTCCTGATTATAAATCTCGGTATCAAAACCCTAAACCCTTTTCATATCGTTCAGCAAGCTACCTGGTATAATCAGCATTTAAGTGTTTTGGCTATAAAAGGCGACAGGAATGACCTCTCACTAAAAGATATGATTGAAAGAGGTTTAAAGGGCAGTGAACGATATAACTCAAATACAGTGTGGTATTGAAAATCTGATGAAAGGCAGATATTATTTTCCTAATACTTATAAATCAATTCTATAATTTCACATTAATATGGATATAAGTCATTTAATTCACAAGTATACTGATGAGGTAAATGAATTACTGGCAGCTCTTGAAAATGATCTGGTGGAGCTTGAATCGGATCCGGCAAATAAGCAAATTATTGATAAGATATTTAGAAAAATGCATACCATTAAAGGGGCTAGTGGTATGTACGGATTTAACTTTATAATGGAGATTACGCATGAACTTGAAACTATTTACGACTTGATTAGAAACGACCAGCAAACCGTAACTAAATCATTGATTGATATAACCTTTAATGTTGGAGATCATATAAAAAACCTGATTCACGATAAAGAAATAAGCGATAAACAATAAGATAACCATTCGATTCTTCTAAAGCTTTAAA
>JAAUTT010000445.1 GCA_012031335.1 Bacteroidales bacterium
ACTATAAGGGCTGGCTTGCACATATTGGAAATATAACACATGAAAGAGTTTCAGTACCATTTTTATCGGCAATTGGTAGTACTCACAACGAAATTCCGGAATTATTTCGTGGACTATTGTGTGTAGGTGATGTTTGCCATGAATTTAAATCGCTTATAAAAAAATTAAAGCTTGAAAAATGCATCCATCTGGTTGGCCATCTACGCCAAGAAGAAGCTTTGAAAATTGCGGAGGGGTCAGATGCTTTGCTCGTCCTTGAAGCAGATATGGAAACCAGTCCTTTCCTTCCAAGCAAATTTGCCGATTATATGTTGATTGGTAAGCCCATCATTGCAGTGACCCCCCAAGTCAGTCCAATAAGGGACTATTTAAAAACTTATAGCCAAGGAGTATGTGTATCACATAATGAAAAAAATATTTCCACTGTATTAAAGAATACATGGATGGAATTTATTGGAAAAAAAATGATGAAAAAACATAAACTTGGATGAGCTGACCAGGGAGCTATTTGCTTTTACATCTGTTGGTAAAGAGTATAATAAAATGTTTTTGGAAGCATGTTTAACTTCAAGGAGCTGATAAGAATACTCTGATATGATTCAAACAGCGAGAGTTGATTTTTGACTGAAACAAAATCAAAAAATTGCCAGCACATATTTGGTATTGAAAAAAAAATGACCTTACCAACGCGATCCTCACAATCAGGCTCAAGCAAAATTTTAATCTGCATCATCTTGGCATTCATTTTTTTAGGGCTCTACCTTGAACCAATATTAATTTTTGGCCTTAAATTTTCCCATACCTATAAATTGATAGCTATCTATTTTTTATTACTATCAATTTTTATCCATCGAAATTCCAATATATTAGACCCTTACGAAAAAAATTATCGAATGTTACTCTATTCGGCTTATTGCTGGGCAATATATCCCATACTTTTTTCGTTTACTCGCAATTATATGATAGATTCCATTTTTTGTGGAGGCCAGAGGCTATTTGGAATTCTTCTGTTTCACTGGATTTTACACAAAAAAGTTACAGCAGAAAAGTTGTTTCTATTTTATGAACTTTTCTTAGTCTTTACTGTTTTGACGGCCTTGCCATTTATCACTGGCATCCTTACCCCTCTTGGGAAAGCTTATGACCTCTCATTAATAGCAAGTCAACATCCCTTAGCATTTGTTGGAGTTTTCCAGAATTCACATGGAGCATCCACAGTCCTTTCCATGGCTGGTGTTGGTGCGTTCTCTATAAGCTGCACAACTCAAACAAAAAACCAAATACTATTACCTTGTTTTGACTTCCATTTTTTTAATTCTTACGACACTAACATATGCAAGATCAGGCTGGGTGTCTATCTTTTCTGGAATAGTAACCGTCCTCTGGTTAATGATCAAAGCTCATCAAGAATTCGGTATTATAAAAATATGGGTACCACTATTAGGTGCCATACTAATTGCAGCCCCGCAAGTAATCAATCAGTCAGAAACGTTGATAATGAGAGCTTTAGGGCAGACAAAATACAGTCACCATTCCGGATATAACTTTGACAAGGTTTCTTCGGGAAGGATCTCTATCTGGAAAACATCCGGACGAATTTATCTGGCATCTGATATGTTAGAAAAATTAGCTGGCATCGGGGAAACAGAATTAAAAAATCGCATGTATCAGACTACAGGGCTTGCAATTTTTTCCCATAATGGATTTATAAATCAGTTAATCGTAGATGGACTGATAGGATTATGTTTATTGCTGTGTCTTATCATAAATATTTATTTTTTATTTTCCTCTCTCGAGGCCGATAAATATAGATTCTTGTGCACCTCAACACTTGCATGTTGGCTTACCCATTTTTTTTTCCAGGGTGGAGAATATCCCGTTGCTATGGCACAACTATTTTTGATTGTTTCCATTGCAATCCTTGCCCAGAATTATCGTATCAATAGAAGTAGCATTTCTTTAAGAAACATAGAAAAACCCAATATAATTTTGTATCAAAAAATTAAAAAAGTTAGGATGACCTTTCATGAGCATGCTTCTTATTGATGGTGTTGATTTCTCCCAACCTGTTTTTGGAGCTGGGGGAGCTGCAGTTATTAACTCAGCTTTAAAAAATCTGCATCCAAATACTATTCTCATCGGGGCGACATCTTCCTCTGATCACATAATTGGACAATGGCAGGAAATTGTGCATTTCAATAAAGCATTCAGATTTCTTCCTGTAATCCATATGGAAGAGCTCATAAAGCCAAAAGTTAAATCGCAGAACCTTCAATTTGCTTTAGCTGTAGCAAAATATATCCGCAAAATAAAAGCGTCAGACATCCGCTCGGTTTTTACACAGACCTATACTATTTTATGGATGCTTTTATTAACGCCATATTCATGGGATATTTGTTTTTATTATCCAGGCTTAGGGAATCCCATGCTTATCGGACGAAGACCGAAAATAGGTAGGCTTTTGGCATGTTTCTATGATGTGATTCAAGGATTTTGTGCTAATTACACTACTGTGTGCTTTGCCGCAGCATCTGAACCCGTCGTTTCTGAATACAATCGATTTTTAAAAAAAATAAGGACAAAAACCATTGTCAAACCATTGCCTACTGGTGTGGATACTGATCTGTTTAGACCAAAATCTAAATCCGAAACACAGCCAAAAACTTGGATTTTCATCCCATGATTTGATCTTTCTATATCTTGGTCGCTTGGCAAAGGTAAAAGGAATTCCTTTGTTGCTTCAATCCCTTGTCGAATTCCACAAAACAATACCACAAGCAAAACTACTGATAGTTGGAGATGGAGAAGAGAAGGTGAGAATTCAGGAGATGTGTATCTCCCTTGGCATTGAAAAAAGTGTTATTTTTTGTGGACTCTTAGCCCCTGAAGAGGTTGCCTTGCATGTTTGTGCTGCGGATGTTTGCGTGGTTGCTTCAGAAACGGAAGGCTTTTCAAATGCGATGATCGAACAGATTGCATGTGGCAAACCAATTGTATCAACAGCGGTAAGCGGAGCAAAAGAGCTTATTTGTGAAGGGGAAAATGGATATATCGTACATTCAAGAGACCCGAAGGAGTATGCACAAAAAATGATTAATGCAACTCATCTATTCAAAGCTGAAGAAATCTCTCGCTCTATTGCCGTCAACAATTACTCTGACAAATTGTTATGGGAAACGGTACAAAATCAATGGCCGGCAATAAAAATTTCCAGGTAATGGAGCCATACCCTCTGCATGTATTGGTTTCAGCATTGCATGTGGATCAAAATGGGGATCGGAAGTTGGAATGGGTTGGAATTGGATAACCCACCTCGCTAATTATTGCAAATTAACAGTAATTTCGGAGAAATCCTTCCAACAAGAAATTGAAAAATCTTTGCCTGAGCTTAAATTGACCCATCAACCAGTATTTCATTATCTGGATATTGGAGAAAGAGCTATAAAACTCTTTTGGAAACAAGGAGACTGGCGTTTTTATAAATTTTATCATGCTTGGCAGAAACAGGCCCTTGATCTGGCTCGGCAGTTATATGCTTCAAGTCGATTTCATCTCACCCATCAATTAAATCTGATCGGCTATCGAGAACCAGGATATCTTTGGAAGTTGCCGTTGCCCCATATTTGGGGACCAATTAACGGATACCAACAGATGCCATGGAACTATCTTCGTTTCTTAGACTTGACAGGTGCATTCTATTATTTCTCCAGAAATATGGTAAACCTATTACAAATGTATGGCAGTATGAGGGTTCATACAGCCGTGAGAAACACGGAAACAATAGTCTGTGCGACCATGGATGATTATCATGCTATAAAAAAATATATGGTATTAGTACCAAAGTACTAGGTGAAACCGGTACAAGTGATAGAGTCCCGAATTATTCTAAAAAAAATCTGCCATCTACAGGAAAAATCAAGTTGGTGTGGTCGGGAATTTTTCAAGGCAGAAAAGCTTTACCATTGCTGCTTTTTGCCCTTTCCCAGGTATCATCTCCAGAAAGGTTCCAACTCATCGTCTTAGGAGATGGGTCAGAAGCACAAAACTGGAAAGCACTTTCCACAAAACTTCATTTGAACAATATAGTTACATGGATAGGAAAAATACCACACCGTGATGCATTAAATATTATGCAACAATGTGACGCTCTTATTTTTACAAGCCTTCAGGAGGCTACCTCAACTGTGGTTTTGGAAGCTCTGGAAAGCGGATTACCAGTTGTCTGCCACGATATGTGCGGTTTCGGAACGGTTATAACAAAGGAATGCGGAATAAAGATACCGGTAGTGTCTCCTAAACAAAGCATTAAGCAATTTTCTTTAGCACTAGAACAATTATCCAATCCTGCTATATTGGCAATCATGAAAGAAGGGGCCAGAAAAAAAGCCAGCCAATTAACTTGGAATAAAAAGGCTCAAAAAATGGTACAATATTATTATCAGACTATGCAGACATTTAAAAAATGATTATCAAATTTTTAAAAACGTTTTAAGAATCATTATAATCAAAACTATTTACAGGAAATATCTCACAACAGGCAGCGGATTTACGTGCGGAAGAGGAACAGTTTTTTGCAAAAATAAAATAACTAATAGGCAATAATGTCTATATTGGGAAATATTGTACCATAGAGTGTGATAGTATTATTGGACATGAAGTCATGATCTCAAATAATGTTGGACTGGTCGGAAGAAGGGACCATGATTACACCCACCTTGGGACTCCCATAAGATATGCCCCATGCGTACGTGATAATAAATATAAAATGCCTGATACCAAATCTCAAATAGTGATTGGCGACGATGTTTGGATAGGTTTTGGCTCTATTATTCTATCCGGAGTTAAAATTGGTCAGGGGCTCCATTATTGCAGCCGGTTCTATAGTTACTAAAAAATATAGAACCTTTTTCTATAGCAGCAGGCATCCCTGCAAAAATCATAAAAAAACGGTTTAGTGACTATGATACCGAAAACATATAAGCAATGCAAAAAAACCTTTATTCTTC
>JAAUTT010000446.1 GCA_012031335.1 Bacteroidales bacterium
TAAATAGGCATCATCATCGAAACTCAGGCTAAAAGCAATTTCGCTAATGGTTAAATTAGTTTCTTTCAGAAGGACTTTAGCTTCAAGCATTAACATTTGAAAATAAAGTCGGTAGGGGTTTGATTTGTAGATTGTTTTACACACTTTGTAAGGTGTTTTGGTGTAATGTGAAGCATTTGGGCATATTCCGTAAGGTCTCGTTTGGTTAAATAGTGCTTATTTACCAGCCTAATAAAACCCTGTGCAATACGCTCAGAAGAGGATAGTTTACTCTCCTCGGCAATTAACTTGTTATAATTAAGCGAACATTCTTTTAAAAGTGATACAAAATAGGAGCAATGATAGCTTTGTTTTGCTCATAGTCGTTATTATACAGATAATTAATTCGTTGAAGTAAGGTTTTAAAGAAGGTAATTTGCTCAATGCTGAGTGTTAAAACAGGTATAGCGTCAAGTTCAAAAAACGATAACGATTTTAAAAGATTTATTTCACCTGCATATCTACTAATGAATTCATGGTCGAACAAACAATAGAAACCTTCCACATCGTCCGATATTTTAGTTACAGAAACAATTTTACCAGGAGGGCTAAATCTTATCTGAGGGGCACATTGGTTTATTTCAATAAGATTTTCGTTTACAACGGAATAACCTTGAGTTAAAAAACAAAACTTCGTATAGGTAATCTTCACACTGTCTTTGGGGAAATTTATCATTTTCAGGCCATCTTCTATGGCTCTAATAACAAAATAGCAGGTAGACTCTTTGGGTGTAAATAGGTTTAAGTTAATATTATTGTCAGCAATATACTCCTTGTTAAAATGTTTCTGCACAAACATTTCGGGCGTTAGAACAGGTATTTTTATTTTTTTGTTTCATTTAACAAAACTACGAATAAAGTATTATAAGATGTTCATTGTAAAGGGTTGATTTAAAACTCACCATAGTTTTAAACAATAGAATCGCAAATACCTTTAAGCTCCTATTTCGATTACATTTGGGGAGAAGATTTAATTTATTTCCAGTATCTTTTCAGGTAATATTGTCAAGAGGTCTTCAAATAATAATGGTTTAATGAGATAGGCTTTTGCGCCAGCATTTAACCCATGTTTTCTATACTCGGGGTCAGTGGTTGCAGTCTGAAAGATTACAGTAAAATTTGGTCTTAAGCTTTTGATAGTTTTGCAAACTTCTATGCCATTTATATCAGGCAAACGTAAATCTAAAAGAACCAAGGATATATTTTTTTGGTTCGACAAGTTTCTATGGCTTTAGTTCCAGTAGATTCCCTAATAACTTTTGTCCCTGCTATGCTCAAATACTCGCTTATTAATATAAAGCATGAGTCGTTGTCCTCTACTACAAGGGCTAGTTTTTTGCAATTGGAATTAAGGCTATTAACCATGATTGATTTCATTACTTATTATTAGTCATTCTGATGTGTGACTTTATGGGTTATAAATAGTCGATTTTCTTTGAATTGTACATGCGCTAAAGTAGCCCAATGCTCCGCCTGTAATGTTAGTAATAGGATTGGCCGGAGTGCCCGTTTGGTTAGGACCTCCACCGCTACTTATTTGTGACAATGAATTGAAATAATCATAAACATTTGAATCAATTGTCATCATTACTATTTCAACTTTTTTCCCGGGTTCAATTTTTAAATCGTCAGAGAAACTGCGGAGCGATTGGTTTACATATTGCCCGTCGTATAACAAGTCGTTGCTTATAAATATTGATGTTGAGCGTTCTCCATCGACATATTCCAGAAAACGATAGTAATTTTTTTCGTTTGCTGGGTCCTGATAATGAGGTGCAGGGAAAATAGTGATTTCGCCAAACCTGTTAATGCTATTAAAACTAATGCTATCGATGTTTACAATCTGAGGCATTTGCGACTCGGCGGTGTAAACCTCGTCATCGGTTTTTACAGTAAGGTAATAGGCTCTACCGGGCACGCCCACCATGTTTAAGGGTTTGTAAGTACCAGGCTGTGTTTTCTTTCAATGTGTCGGCGTTTCCTGCATTGTCTGTAATAATTACTAAGGCGTTGCTTACGGCTTCAAATGTGTTATTGTCGGTAAAATTTTTCGACTTGCTTAGTGTTACAACCGAGTAATCGGAATCGTTCGTTAAATTAGCTTCAATTACTAATTTGGGAGTTGTGGTGTTTAATTCGTAATCAATTACTTTTTCGCACGACGATAGAATAACTGCTGCGGTTAAAACGATGCTATATATTGCTTTTGTTTTCATATTCAATTTTATTAGATGTTAAAAATTTAAAATTCCAGGTTATTGACGGAATCCAACGGAACAAGGTGGTTTGCACCACTTCGGTTTTTGAAGGGTCGGATTTACTTTCTCTAAAGTCAATAGTATAAGCATTTTCGCGACCATACGCATTGTAAAGGCTAAATGTTAAATCGGACGAATATTTTGGAGTGTCTTTAAGCTTGCAGGTTGCGCCCAAATCGAGACGATGGTAATCGGGCATTCGGTAACCGTTGCGGTCGGTGTAAAGCCAAACCACTTTACCATCAACATAATACTTGCCACTTGGGAAAGTAACTGCATTTCCGGTATAGTAAGTCCACAATGCCGAAACGCTCCATTTTTTGGTTAAATCGTACATACCCACAATGGTTATATCGTGCGTTCGGTCTTGCTTTGCTGCGTACCAATTGCTTTGATTAATTCCATCAATTTTCTTTTCGGTACGCGATAGCGTATAGCCCAGCCAACCCGTGAAACGACCTTCTTTCTTTTTCAATAAAAATTCAATACCATAAGCCCGGCCTTTACCAAAAAGCAATTGTGTTTCAATGGCTTTTGGTTGTAGTACTTCGGCACCATCTTTATAGTCAATTTGGTTCTGCATCCATTTATAATAACCTTCAACACTAAACTCATATTTGTTATCGGCAAAGTTTTTAAAGTAACCCAGGGAAATTTGGTCGGCAATTTCAGGTTTTATGATATTGCTACTCGGAACCCATTTATCGGTTGGGTTCGATGAAGTAGAGTTTGAAATCAGGTGCATATTTTGTGTATTACGAAAATATCCGGCTTTTAATGATGACGAAGAGGTAAGCATATAATTTACTGCAAGCCGGGGTTCGAGATTTATATAATTCTTCACAAGCTCACCACTATTATAAGTTGTAGTGTCGGTAACTTCGAGCTTGTTGTTTACTGTATAAAAATCACCCTTACCCAATACAGCAAATGACGAAAGTCGTAAGCCTGCATTTATATTTAGTTTTTCTGATAGTTTAAAATCATTACTTAGGAACGCAGCGTTCTCCCATGCAAAGCGATTTTCGAAGTTGGTAGACGATGTTGACGATTCTAATTTACCCGGAGTTATTTCGTGATAAACCGAGTTAAACCCAAAACGAATGGTATTACGAGGATTGGCATAGTACTGAAATTCTTGTTTTACATTGTAATCACGAATGCGCGATAGTATTTTTATTTCATCGTCGCTGGTATTAACCTTTATATTGTAATCGTAATTACTGTAAATTACCGAGGTGTTCGAGAAAAGTTTTTCGTTTATAATGTGGTTCCAACGAATGGTAGAAGTGTAATTTCCCCAGTCGATACCAACGGCGTCGCCCACTCCCAGTTTATCTCTGCCACCATAACCCGAGATATAAATGCGGTCTTTATCAGAAATTTTGTAATTGGCTTTTAGGTTAAGATCGTAAAAGTACAGTGAACTTTTACGAGTGTCTTCATCTTTCGACAGCAGTAAAAACGCGTCGGCATACGTGCGGCGACCAGTAACCAGGAATGAACCTCTATCGCTGCCCAAAGGACCTTCAACATTAAGACGGGATGAAATTAGTCCAATTCCCCCGCCCACAGAATATTTTTGGTTGTTGCCTTCGTTCATTTTCAGGTCGAGTACCGACGAAAGGCGACCACCATGCTGAGCTGGCTGAGTGCCTTTGTAAAGTGTAGCATCACGAATAGCATCGGAATTAAAGGTGGAGAAAAAACCCAGTAGGTGTGAAGCGTTGTAAACGGGAGCTTCGTCGAGCAATATCAAATTTTGGTCGCCCGCTCCGCCACGTACAAAAAACCACTATTGCCTTCACCGGCATTTTTAACACCCGGCAAAAGCTGAATAGATTTTACCAAATCCTTTTCGCCCATTAACACTGGAATTTTTGCTACTTCTTTGGGATTAATTTTTTCCATCCCCGAATTAACAGACCGAACATTTTCATCTTTGCGGCGGGTTGTAACAACTACTTCCTGCAATTGCGTAGATGCATCGGAAAGAGCTCTATCTAACCTGATGTTTTTATCGAGTTGGACTATAACCGTGTCCGAATTATAACCAATGAATTTGAATATAAGCGTGTATTTGCCTTGAGGTATGGTAAGGGAGTAAAACCCATACTCGTTTGCAACTGCTCCTGTTGCAGGCATTTCTTTAACAATTACGTTTGCCCCTGTAAGCTGTTCCCCATTTTTTTTGTCTTTAATACTGCCGCTTAACGTAAATTTTGTTTGAGAATATGCTGATGAAACAAATAGGAAGCCCATTATTAGAAATGTCCATCTTAAAAAATAGTTGAATCTCATAATTGTTGAATTTAAAATTTATACCGCAAAGATGCTGACAATGGATTGACTCTAAAATGAACTATCGGTTGAAATGGACAAAATGAGGGTTAAAAGGGCGAGGAGTTTTCCAATAACCATTGCTAAATTTTTGCAAAAAAAGGATAAGGCAAAGCCCCATCCTAATATTAGAACACACGATTTTACTAGCTATTCGAACTTCAAATCGTGACTAATAATTTTACCATCAGCTAACTCAATTGTGCGGTCGCTGGCTTTTGCAAAATCGGTATCGTGCGTTACGGCAATAATGGTTTGGCCAAAATCTTGCGATAACTGCTTAAATATCTCAAATACAGTCTCTACATTTTTGCTGCAAGGTTTCCCGTTGGTTCATCGCCCATAATTATGGCAGGGTCGTTTA
>JAAUTT010000005.1 GCA_012031335.1 Bacteroidales bacterium
GAACTGCCGAGACTGAAATTGCCGAAAAATTTGCCAAAGCCAGCGAAGAATACATCAACAATCCTGTAGCTCTTCAACTTCGCGCTATGAACCTGATAGGCGAAGGTCTCAAAGAAAAGGGTGCATTGATTGTGGTACCAAGTTCAGCGCTTGATTCTATGAATCTTGGTGTGATTGGTGGTTTGACATCGTTAAATAACAGATAGGAAAAAAGCAAAAACTAACTTTCATATTTACAAAAGCTTCTTAAACGGAAGCTTTTTTATTTATAAATAAACAATTAAAAAATAAAATACCTCTTTTACAGTTTCCTTTCCTTCTTAGATAAAACCATGAAAAATTATTTACTATTACTAGAAGGGAATAGAAGAAGGTTCATCCGGAGCTATACCAGCGTGTAGTTCTATTTAATAAAATTGGGTAAAAACAATCCATTTAAGGTCGCAGCATTGTTGTATATAATAAAAGTGTTTTGATTAGGTTTAGTTTCACATTATTCAATTTTTAATGTTTACTGAAGAACAAGTTTTAGAAGCACATGCTTTTTATAAAGAAGCTCTCGAACTGCTTAATAATAGCGGTGCACATTATATGCTGGGTGGCGCATTCGCCCTTTTTCATTATACAGGCATTTTCAGAGACACCAAAGATTTGGATGTTTTCTGTAAATCGACTGAATATCCAAAGATTCTTAAATTTTTTGCCGAAAAGGGATATAAAACTGAACTTACCGACTCCCGATGGTTGGCGAAAATTTATAAGAATGAATACTATATCGACATTATTTTCGACACCACCAACAATATTTGCAGGGTTGATGATACATGGTACCAGTATGCAGTGAAGGCCAGTTTCCGAGATGTGGACTTATTGCTTGTTCCACCTGAAGAACTGATATGGTGTAAAGTTTATGTCCAGAACAAGGAACGATTCGACGGAGCCGATGTTAATCACTTAATACTTAAATGTGGTAGGCAACTCGACTGGAAACGTTTGTTATTCAGACTAGAACAACACTGGCATATTTTATTATCCCAGCTCATTAACTTCCAGTTTGTATATCCCTCCGAATATCATGAAATCATACCCCGATGGCTTTTCGACGATCTTATGGCCAGGGCATATGAACAGTATGACCTACCCCCATCTCTGGAAAAAGTGTGCCGGGGTCCGCTGATTGATCAGACACAATATAGTATCGATATTAAAGAATGGGATTTTAAAGTAACAACAATAAAAACGGTATAAGGCATTGTTAATTACTTAAAAGAAACTCAAGAAAAAATGGTTGAAAAACGAAAAAAGACAAGAATAGCAGCCGTAGCAGATATTCATGTTAAAACAGGTGATAAGGGAAGGTGGAGCGATTACTTCAGGGAAGTTTCGCGGCAGGCGGATATTTTTTTAATAGGGGGAGATTTGACAGATACCGGTGATGAGGCTGAGGCACAAGTGCTGGCCGATGAGCTAAAAACTGCACTATTCCAGTTGCAGCGGTTCTTGGAAATCATGACCATGAAAAAGGACGTCAGAAGCTTATCCGTCAGATTGTTCAGAATGAAAACATTCATATTCTCGATGGGGAAGCTATTGTAATCGGCGATATTGGTATAGCTGGCATTAAAGGTTTTGGCGGAGGTTTCGACAATCATATGCTGAGCATGTTTGGAGAAGAAGCCATGAAAGCATTTGTTAAGGAAGCTGTAAACGAGGAATTAAGACTGGACAGGGCTTTGAACAGGCTGGATCAGGAATACGATGATATCAGAAAAGTTGTTCTGATGCACTATGCACCCATCAAAAATACTATTATTGGTGAACCAGAGCAAATATTCCCGTTTATGGGATGCTCACGACTTTGCGAACCTTTAAACAGGCAGGAAATTGCAGCAGTATTTCATGGACATGCTCACAAAGGAACAATGGAAGGTGTAACTTCTGGAGGTCTGAAAGTTTATAATGTAGCCCGCCCCCTTTTAGTAAAAGCAGGAATGCAAATGTTTATTCTCGAAATATAAGGAAATTGTTTCAAGGGTGTTCGGCGTAATCATTAGACTTCGCCAAACATCCTGTATTTCTATTATAACAGAGCTTTAATTGGATTTCAAACCTTTCACCAAAAAAGCTTATTGATAAACCCTTACATAATCAATTAAAAATTTTTGTGGAAGAGCTTTTTCATCAACGCCCATTACACCACCCCATGCACCTCCGACAGCAAGGTTAAGAATCAGATAATGAGGTTTGTTAAATGGCCAAACATCAGTTCCATTTCCTTCATTGGCAAATGTAAAAACCTTAACCGAATCGAGATAAAAATCAAGTCTGTCCTCAAACCATTCAACTGCATAAACATGAAATTCTGCTTCAGGATCTTTCAGGTATACTTTCTTACCCTTATTGGTACCTTTTACATGGTTGTAGGCTTCGGTATGAATATTAAAATGTACGGTATCGGGGTCAAATCCCACGTTTTCCATGATATCGATTTCACCACATTTTGGCCATCCTACTTCATGGATATTACTACCCAGCATCCAGATGGCGGGCCAGGATCCCAGAAATGATGGAATTTTGGCTCTTACTTCAACACGGCCATAAGTCCATTCCTGTTTGCCGGCAGTAATAAGGCTGGCAGAAGTTACATTTAAAGTATCGTTACCAACAACTGAAGAATCGCGGTGCGCTTCAATTATCAGGTTTCCGTTTTCGACTCTTACATTTTCGGTTTTATTAGTATAATACTGCATTTCGTTGTTGCGGATATATCCTTTTTCATAGTCCCATTTTGAACTGTCGGGAGAACCAGAATACTCAAATTCGTCGGCCCAGACAAGTTTGGTATAGCCTTTTTTACCAGAATTGCAGGCCGAAATAACCAGTAAAAACAACACTAAAAATGATAGATTTCTTAAATTTTTCATGAATAGTTAGTTAAGTTATAAATATGAACAGAAAACAAATTTAAAAATCTTATGGATTAAATATACAATTAATCCATAACTTGTGCTTTAATTAACCGAATTACCCATGAAAAGACATTTTATATTATTCATTTCGATAATTTTATTTACATACCCCATTGCTAAATCCCAGAATGGGATTGCCCCCGATGAAATTTATCTTATAATCCGGGCAGACGATATTGCCTCGTCGCAAGCTGCCAACGAAGCCATTATTAAGTGTTATAAAGAAGGGATTACAAAGAGTACCGAAATTATGGTTCCGTCGCCCTGGTTTGTTGAGGCTGCTAAGCTTTTACGCGAAAATCCGGGTCTTGATGTAGGTGTTCATTTAGTTCTTTCGAGCGAATGGGATTATATTAAATGGCGTCCGTTGACCAATGCTACCAGCTGGTGGATTCAAACGGGTATTTTTTTCCGAAGATTTGGAAAGATCCAACTTTTCCGCCTAAAACATCGCTGGCCGAAAGTAAATGGAAACTCGATGAAATTGAAAAAGAGTTACGCGCCCAGATTGAAATGGCAATGAAACATATTCCGCAGGTAAGTCATTTGAGCGACCACATGGGCTGTACATACTTCGATCAGGAGGTTCAGAAAATCGGCAGGAAGTTAGCCGCTGAATATGGATTAGATATCAAAACTGATAATGTTAAAGGATTCAATGGATTTGCCGGAGCAAAAGATAATAGTGAGAAAACAGCAGCTTTTATAAAAAATATTAACAACCTTAAACCAGGGGTTTATATGTTTGTTGAACATCCTGCACTGGATACACCGGAGATGCAGCATACAGGTCATGCAGGCAATTACTCAGTTGCTGCCGACCGGCAAATGGTAACCGACGTATTCACAAGTAAAGAGGTTATGGCTGCTATCAAGGCTAAAAACGTGAAGCTGATAAGTTACGCCGACTTGCCTAAAATAAGGTAGTTCATAGTAACAATACCCAATGCCATTGGCAAAGCTTTGGCAGGTTTATTTAAGAAAAGATGACCTACTTTGCCCCATCCAAGGTGCTTTGCTTTACCTGCTCCTGATTAGATGATTTGAATTTTACATTCTCTATCTTCAGTACCACCGGGTTAGGCCATTGATTGTTGGTATATAGCCTGTGGCCGTTTACCGCACTAATAACAAGGCCGATGGGTGTAGGGCTGATATAAATTTTAGCGTCGAAACCGTTTTTGTACTCCAGCAGCTCGCTCCCATAGCTTAATATACTTACTTTGGTGTTAGCATCTCCTCGAGGGTTTTGAATACAAATTCCTTTCTTTCGCCATATTTCCAGTTTTTGCCGCTTTGGACAAAAGCATACACTGTGCTGCTGTTTTTTGCTTTTGTAAACCAGATATCGCCTTCCTTTATAATTTCCCAGGGACGTATGTTGCTTATGCCTTCCTCGTTTACAAGGTTCCATAATGCAACCTCTCTCAGCAATGCTTCCTGTTCAATCTGAATTTCACCATCGGGTTTTGGACCGACGTTCATCAGCAGGTTTCCTCCTTTGGCTCTGATTTCGATCAGCATATTGATAATTTCGGTTCCGGTTTTGTGCGGATCGTTGGTTGGCTTGTACTGCCAGTCGGTACCCATGGTGAAGCAAGCTTCCCATGGACCGGGAATTGGTTTATCAGGAAGATGCTGCTCGGGAGTTTGCATTTGTCCCCTCGTTACAACTACATTGGGCTGAAGTTGCCAGACATATTCCTTTAACTCATCTGCAGGACCGTCGAAAAAAACGATATCGATATTTCCGTATTGCGTAAAGAGCTCTTTGAGCTGTGCTTATCAAGATCCATCAATCCTTTGTTGTTTTTTGGATAATGCATCGGATGCTGAAGCCGTCCGATGGGAATTTTATTTTCGTATAGATAATTAAAATCTTCGGGCGAAAAATATACACCAATGGCAATACCCTGTTTACGAAAAGCATCGAAAATTTCTTTGGTGATGTCGCGTTTAAAAGGCGTATTCATTACGCTGAAATTCGTTGTCTTTGTATTCCACATGCAGAAACCCGAATGATGCTTGGTGGTGAAAACAACATATTTCATGCCCGCAAGTTTGGCAAGAACGGCCCATGATTCAGGATCGAACTTTTTTGGGTTGAAGGTTTTAGGAAGTTCATTTACAAACCTGTTTAGATAATCTTCGGAAGCCCCCGCCATGGAATGACTGATAACTGCTCCCACCTGCGAATCCATACTCCAGTGGATAAACATTCCAAAACCAAGATCCATAAACCATTGCTCACGCTCGGATTTGTTGGTTGTTTGCTGGGCGGTTGAATACCCTGAAATAATTAGTAAAAGAATGCTAAGTAGTTTTATTTTCATAATAGCCAATATTTATAGTTATTTGGTGAATTCTTGAGGTATTGCAATTTTATTTTTTGGGCCAGGTGCTGAATATAATTGGAATTGTAAACAACTGCTTAACTGCTCTGCCGCTCTGTTTGGCAGGTTCCCACCGGGGCGACAACGTGATTACCCGAATAGCTTCCTGATCAAATTCGTTATCAAAACCCGCTAGAATATTGACATTTTCAACATGCCCAGTGGTATTTACAATAAACTGAACATATAATTTACCTCCACAACCCTTTTGAAGCAAAGATTCGGGGTACTTTAAATTTTCTGTTACCCATTGTTGAAAAGAACTGAGATCACTTCCGTTGAAGGTTGCAGACTCTTCAACTACGAGGATAACTGGTTCTTTATTCTCTTCCTCTGGTTTAGGTTTGAACTGATTTGTCCTGAATGTGAGAAACAGTTGGATGCTATCTTTTTTTCAATGCTAAAAGAATGTTTAACTAAAATATCACTTCTTTTTTGAGCAATTATCTCATGCTTTCCTTTCTTAACATCCAGAATCATTGGGAGACATTTTTGGGCAACACCCTGGTTTATTTCATCCAATATAATACTGGCCGAATCAATATTTACATACACATACACTTTTGAATGCTGAGAAAATACAGATGAACTGAACATCAATAGCAGGAAAAAAGTCAGGTTTTTCATTTTGTTGAGTGTTTAAAGTCCAAATTAGAACTTATTCATTCCCAAAAATAAGTAAAGCTTTAAAAAGATTTTTCGAATATCCGGATGTTAACTTTCGCAGATCTGCATCGTGGAATCAAAGTCGCCACCTAACCAATAGAATCTTGTCCATTACTGCCCATCCTTATACCATCCCGAATACATCAGATAATTATTGGCAATTTTCTCAATCATCTCCTTTGATTGTTCGGGTGCTATATCTTTTAGCTTTTTGGCCGGATTGCCTCCCCATACTGTTCCCGGTGGCACAATTGTATTGGAAAGCACTATCGCTCCTGCGGCAATAATGGAATTTTCGCCAATTACAGCATGATCCATCACAATAGCTCCCATTCCTATTAATACATTATTTTCAATTTTTCGCTCCGTGTATTATTGCATTATGCGCTATGGAAACATTATCCCCAATTTCAACAACCGATTTTTGGTAAAGTGTATGTAAAACAGCTCCATCCTGAATATTAACCTTATTGCCTATACGTATTGAGTTAACGTCGCCGCGCAATACTGTGTTAAACCAAATGCTGCAATCGTTTCCTATTATAACATCTCCAATTACTGTAGCATTTTCGGCTAAAAAAACATTATTCCCAAAAACCGGAGTGAATCCTCTTACTGATTTAATTAAAGCCATATTTTCTCTTTTTTTAAATCACAAAGTTATTGCTTTAAATTCTTTTTGCAGATGAGGAATGATAAATTTCAATGTTGTATAAAATACGCCACAATCGTTCAAACCTTATCAAAAAGCATAATTTTGCCAAGATTTTTGAATTAAGATATTTAAATCTTTTATTAAAAAAGCTACCTTTAAATTAAATCTAACTAAATGAGTAATAATATAGAGCGAATAGAGCTGGATAATGTAGTGGTCAAATTTGTTGGCGACAGCGGTGATGGTATGCAACTCACCGGTACAATATTTTCCGACTCTGCTGTTAAAGAAGGCAACGACATTATTACCTTCCCCGATTTTCCAGCTGAAATTCGTGCGCCGCATAACACCGTAGCAGGCGTTTCGGGTTTTCAGGTACATGTTGGTAAAAAACAAATCCATACCATCGGCGATTTTTGCGATGTACTGGTGGCCATGAACCCGGCTTCTCTCAGGGCTAATCTTAAATGGGTAAAACCAGGCGGTACCATCATTATTGATGTTGACACTTTCGATTCCAAAGCTTATGACAAAGCAGGTTATAAAACCGATCCGCTGGAAGATGGCTCGCTTGGCACCTACAGCATTGTTAAAGCGCCCATTACTTCTATGACTAAAAAGGCGTTTGAAGATATCACCGATGGTTTTAAAATTGCCGAGAAGTCGCGTAACATGTTTGCTCTTGGAATCACCCTGTTTATATTCAGCCGCAATACCCAATTTGCCATGGATATGATTGAACAGAAATTCGGTAAGAAGCCGGCTATTGCAAGTGCTAACAAACTTGCTGTGCAAGCCGGTTATAACTATGCCGAAACTGTTGAGCGCTGCATTCCACTTATTATATTCCCCCTAGCAAAAATTGAAAAAGGCAAATACAGGATAATTACCGGTAATGTAGCAACAGCCTGGGGGTTACTGGCCGCTTCCGAAAAATCGGGACGCCCGCTATTTTTGGGCTCCTACCCTATTACCCCGGCAACCGATATTATGGTGGAACTTGCCAAGTACAAATCGCTTGGTGCAAAAATATTTCAGGCCGAAGACGAAATTGCGGGCATATGTTCGGCTTTAGGTGCCAGCTTCACCGGCTCGTTGGCAATAACCACAACTTCAGGACCAGGATTTTCGCTTAAGAGTGAAGCCATGGGACTGGCTGTTATGACCGAATTACCGCTGGTTATTATTGATGTGCAACGTGCAGGACCTTCAACAGGAATGCCAACAAAATCGGAACAGTCCGATTTATACCAGGCACTTTTTGGCCGCAATGGCGAATGCCCGCTCGTGGTGATGGCTGCTTCTTCCCCTGCGCATTGTTTTTATGCAGCCTATGAAGCAGCAAAACTGGCCATGGAACATATGACACCTGTGATACTGCTCACCGATGGATATATTGGCAATGGTTCCCAGTTATTCCGTATACCCAAAGTCGCCGATCTGAATCCTATTGTTCCACCAATAGCAAAGCCCAACGACCCTGACTATAAACCATACCGCCGCGATCCTGAAACTCTGGTAAGGAAATGGGCACTTCCCGGCACCGAGGGTTTACGTCACCGAATCGGTGGTCTCGAAAAAGAAGATGTGATAGGAACAGTAACCACTGATCCGCTGAACCACGAGTTAATGGTTAAAAACCGTGAGATAAAATTCAGAAAATTGCTGATTTCATAGCACCATTATCCGTAACTGGCGCGCAGGAAGGCGAGCTGCTGGTGGTAAGCTGGGGAGGAACGGAAGGCCCGGTACTTACAGCAGTAAACGAATTGCAGACACAAGGAAAGAGCATTTCGCATGCTCATTTTAACCATATAATGCCTTTGCCCCGCAACACCGCTGAGGTATTCAAAAAATTCAAAAAAATACTGGTTTGTGAATTAAACAGCGGACAATTCGTTAATTATCTGCGAATGACACATGCCAACTTTATTTATCAGCAATACAATAAAGTTCAGGGATTACCCTTTATGGTAAGCGAACTGGTTAATAAATTTACTAAAACACTGGAGGAATAGTTATGCCCCTTTATAAATCGATAGAAGTAAGCGAAGTAGAACTTTCGAAAGAAGATTTTGTTAGCGACCAAATGGTTAAATGGTGCCCTGGTTGTGGGTCCCATGCCATTTTGAATTCAGTGGAGCAGGTGTTTCCGAAAATCGGATACAAAAAAGAAAACTTCATTATTGTTTCCGGAATTGGATGTTCCTCGCGTTTTCCTTACTATGTTAACACTTATGGTTTCCACGGAATTCATGGCAGGGCCACAGCCATTGCCTCGGGTGTTAAAATAGCCAACCCAGGTCTCAGTGTTTGGATTGCCACTGGCGATGGAGACTCCATGGCTATCGGAGGCAATCATTTTATACATATCATTCGTCGTAACATGGATGTGAATATTTTGTTATTCAACAACCAGATTTACGGCCTCACCAAAGGGCAGTTTTCGCCAACCAGTCCGGTTGGAACGGTTACTAAAACATCTCCTCATGGCACCATTGAACACCCCTTTAACCCGGGGGAACTTGTAATGGGAGCCCAGGGAACATTTTTTGCCCGTGTTACGGATACCAATCCGAAAATGATGACGGATGCTATGTTCGAAGCTGCCAAACATGACGGCACTGCCGTTATTGAAGTACTTCAGAATTGTATTATTTTTGCCGACAAGGCTCATTCGAGCATTACATCGCGCGATTTCCGCGACGATTATCAGCTTCATCTGAAACATGGTGAACCTATGATCTTTGGTAAAGAAAAGAAAAAAGGTATCCGTATAAACGGCACTAAGCTCGAAGTGGTTACCATCGGAGAAAACGGAATCACGTTAGCCGATATCCTGGTGCACGACCAATACAGCATTGATCCCGGAATTCACCTGATGCTAGCAAAAATTGCCCCACCCGATTTCCCTGTGGCCCTGGGGGTAATCCGCTCAGCAAGTTTCTCCACTTACGACGATCAGGTGGCAGAACAAATCAGTGTGGCTAAACAAACTGCAAAAATTAAAATATAGATGATCTTTTAAACAGCGGTGATGTATTTGAAATAGATTAATATGGCGCTAAAGCCCGACTTCCTTGACCCTGAAAAGTTTTCGTTTCACGAAACAGCTTTTAACCTGCTGATGCAGAAAAGGATAAGTAAGGTATTGCTGATATGCAGCAGCTACGATGCTTATATGTTGGAAGAAGACGGGCGAATTGATGAACAGATATTTAACGAATACGTATCGCTCCATCTTCGTTATCCGCCCAGATTTGTACTGGCTGATTCGGCAGAAGAAGCATTCAATATCCTGCAGGAAGAAAGAATCGATCTTGTAATTGAAATGCTGAGCATACGCGATATCGATACCTTCGAACTGGCGCAGCGTATCAAAAAAAAATACCCGGTAATACCCATAGTGGTGCTCACCCATTTTTCGCGCGAAGTTTCGATGCGTTTACGCAACGAGGACCTGAGTGCCATTGATTATGTATTCTGCTGGCTGGGAAATGCAGACCTGTTGCTTGCTATCATAAAATTGATCGAAGACCGGATGAATGCCGAATTCGATATGGAGAAGGTTGGTGTTCAGGCGATATTGCTGGTTGAGGATTCAATCCGCTTTAATTCAATTTATCTGCCCATTCTTTATAAGATAGTATTCAAGCAATCGCGCGATTTTATGAAGGAAGCGCTGAATGAGCATCAAAAAATGCTTCGAATGCGCGGACGTCCCAAAATATTATTGGCAACCAATTTCGACGAAGCCTTAGCCCTCTATAAAAAATTTAGTCATAATCTGCTTGGCGTTATTTCGGATGTGAGTTTTAAGGACGATTTACGAAAAATCGACGGCATACAAGGCGGTTTAGACCTGCACCGGATTATTCAGGAAGAAGATCCTTTTATGCCATTTATTTTCCAGTCGTCGGATAAATCGAATGAGAAGCTGAAAGAACTGGGAGCTGGATTTATCCATAAGCACAGCAAAACGCTGACGATGGATTTGCGTAACCATATAATCAGCAGCTTTGGCTTTGGCGATCTGGTATTCCGGGATCCTGAATCGCTTGAGGAACTGGCCAGGGCATCGGATCTGCAATCGCTGCAATACCTTATCATGAAGGTCCCTGATAAGTCTTTTTCGTACCATTCATCCCGCAACGAAATATTCGCGCTGGCTCAATGCCCGGGCGCTATTTTCCATAGCCAATCTTTTCCGTCAGTTAAGACTCGAAGACTTTAACAACCTGTCGGAAGTTAAGAATTATATATTCAAAGCCATTGGCAATTACCGCATGACTAAAGGCCGGGGTATTATTGCCACTTTCAATAAAGAGTCGTACGACGAATACCTCACATTCAGCCGTATCGGTGAGGGATCAATCGGAGGAAAAGCCAGGGGACTAGCCTTTTCAAACTCCATTATTAAAAAATATAAACTTTACAATAAAATATCCTGATATAATCATTTCGATTCCACGTACTGTTGTAATCAGTACAGATTTTTTCGAAGATTTTATGGAATCGAATAAGCTGTACGATATTGCCTTATCCGATATTTCGGACGAAGAAATCCTGAATCACTTCCTGAAAGCAAAATTACCGGTTCGGCTGCTACAGGATTTGCATGCTTACATTTCGGCAGTAAAGAACCCCATTGCTATCCGCTCGTCGAGCAAACTGGAGGATTCGCATTACCAGCCTTTTGCAGGAATTTATTCGACTTATATGATTCCCCGCCATCCTGTGGATGCAGCCTTAACGATGAAACCCCTGAGCGAAGCTATTAAGTCGGTGTATGCATCGGTGTTTTTCAAAAGCAGTAAAGCCTATATTACAGCTACAGCTAACGTGATAGACGAGGAAAAAATGGGTATCATACTTCAGGAAGTTTGTGGTACAAGGTATGGCGACAGATTTTACCCTACACTCTCCGGAGTGGCGCGTTCCATTAATTATTACCCCATAAAACCCGAAACTCCGGCTGATGGTATAGCCAATATTGGGTATGGATTAGGAAAATATATTGTGGACGGAGGTACTTCCATTAGGTTTTCACCCAAATATCCGAAAAAATTATTCAACTTTCAAACCCCACATCGGTATTGCGCGAAACACAAAAGACCTTTTTTGCTCTCGATTTAAAAAACGATTCTTTTATACCGAACATTGACGATTCGGCAAATCTTCTTCGTCTGAAAATTTCGGAAGCGGTAAACGATTCAAGTTTCCGTTTCGCAGCTTCCACTTTTGATATGGAAAATCAGGTGATAAAAGACGATATAGATACACAGGGAAAAAGGTAATTACATTTTCATACATCCTTAATCACAAAACATTTCCTCTTGCAGAAATACTTGACACGTTGCTTGAAATTGGCCAGAAAGAAATGGGTAATCCCATTGAAATTGAATTTGCAGTTAACCTGGATACCCCTGAAGGACAGCCAAAAATATTCAGCTTTCTACAAATACGCCCTATTGTAGTAAATGAGCAACGCATAACTTTTAAGCTCGAAAATATTGAAACCAAAGACACGATCATATACTCAAAATCCGCGTTGGGAAATGGTATGATCGAAAACATATGCGACATTGTATACATCAAGCCTCCAAGTTTTAAATCGTCGGATACTAAAATCATTGCCAGGGAAATTGAAAAGATTAACCAGCAATTTATCCACGAAAAGAAAAATTATATCCTTATTGGTCCGGGACGCTGGGGATCGAGCGATCCATGGTTGGGCATACCTGTAAAATGGCCTCAGATCTCAGAAGCCAGGATAATAATTGAATCCGGTTTGGATAATTACAGGATCGATCCCAGCCAGGGCACTCATTTCTTTCAGAATATAACCACATTTGGTGTTGGGTACATGACCATAAATCCTTATATGAATGATGGATTTATGGATATGGATTACCTATCCTCCCAACCCGCTGAAAACGAAACATCCTACCTGCGACATGTCCGCTTCAACACTCCTGTAATTGTAAAAATTGACGGAAGACAAAATATAGGAGTTATATATAAATAAGATAAAATTTATTTATTCTTAACATATAACTATATTGGAGGAATTTTTAAAATCAAATTAATGGTTGATTTTAAAACAATTTAGGGTAAATCTAACTTTAATGGTAATACTTAAAAAGAAAATTTATGTTAAGGGTTTCTAAAATCGTACTTATTTTTTTAATGGTTTGTTTTACTGTTGAAGCTCAGAAGAAAAATTCGGTTAAAACCAATAACATTAAATCGGTAACCGAGTATAAGCAGGATGTTGACAAGAACAACGGGGCAAAAGTTAAGGAAGCATTTACACTTTACGACATTAACGGCAATATACTGGAAGAAATTGAATACGACTCACAGGGCAAAGTGAAAGTACATATGAAATATCAGTTCGACAGCAATGGAAATAAAACAAAAGAAATTGAAATTGCGCCTGATGGAAAAATAATAAAGACTACTGAATATAAATACAATGGCGACATCCGTACAGAGAAAAACATTTACGATGGTGCCGGAAAACTGAAGTCGAAAAGAACATATCAATACGAATATCAGAAGTAAGATGTCAATCAGTAACGATATTAAAGACATTCTAAACAGCTACACACCTATTTCTCTGAAGGAAATGGACTCGGTAGCGCTCATGAATCGTATTGACACAAAATATGTTTTTAATATACTTCTTCTCCCCGAATTGCTTAAAGAATCAGCTGTTTTTTTTCAGGTACTCGAAATAGCGGGAGAAAGAATGTTTGCTTACAATACAACCTATTACGACACATCGGGCTATTCCTTATTCAATAATCATTTACGTGGCAGGTTAAACCGGCATAAGGTACGGCACCGGATATATGAATCAACCGGGGTATCGTATCTGGAGATTAAATTTAAATCGAATAAGAACCGCACCATTAAATGGCGTATAAAAAATGAAATGAATGGTCATTTTGACGATAAAGCCACCAGTTTTCTGATGGAATACACGCATATGGATGCACAAAGTCTTATTCCTGTTATTACAAACAGATTTAACAGAATTACACTTGTAAGTATCGAAAACAAAACCCGGATAACGCTCGACTTCGGACTCTCATTCAAAGGGTCCGATATGAAAAACAAAGAGCTCCCGTACCTTGCAATTGCTGAAGTAAAGCAGGACGGCAACAACAATCATAATCCTTTTGTACACTTACTTCGGAAGCGGGGCATACGACAGGCCGGATTTAGCAAATATTGTATGGGCAGTGCGATGCTTTACGATATTCCCCGTAAAAATTCTCTTAAACCAAAATTCCTGCAATTAAAACGAATAGAACAAGAATATGACGCTCACACTTTTGGCAGTTGAAAAATTAAAAATTTTCGGAATAGAAATAATCGATGTTAGTAGCTTTAGCGAATTGCTGCTTCGTTTTACGCTAAACCTTATTGTGCTTTTTATTCTGATCCGTTGGTTGTATTATGGTGTAGCAAAACGTAAAGACTATCTTTTCAGCTATTTCCTTATAGGATCAGTGGTATTTCTTCTTTGTTACCTCCTCGAAAGTGTAAAACTGCAAATTGGTTTTGCACTCGGTTTATTTGCCATATTCGGGATAATCAGGTATCGTACCGATGCAATCCCTATTAAGGAGATGACTTACCTGTTCCTTATCATCGGCATTTCTGTTATTAATGCACTCACCAACAAAAAGGTAAGTTATGCCGAACTGTTTTTCACAAACTTCGTTTTGCTTTTCATAGTTTATGGGCTGGAAAGACTTTGGCTATTAAAACATGAATCAGTTAAAACTATTCTTTACGAGAAAATCAATCTTATAAAGCCTGAAAACCGGCAGGAATTAATAAAGGATATTGAAGAACGTACAGGAATAAAACCCATCAACCGGGTTGAAATTGGACGTATCGATTTTCTAAAGGATATTGCAAGATTAAAAATATACTACTTCGAACCGGGAAATGGAATCAATCAGGCTGATATTGAAGACTCCTATTCGAGAAATGATGGTGATGATGATTAATCTATGTTAATTACAATGAGGCTTCCTATGTTAAAAAAACTTTTTGTGGCAATATTACTTTCGGGCAGCGCCATACTAGTTGCCCAGAATAAGGATTTTGGCGCCTGGTACAGTCTGGGAGGCCGGTACGAAATTACAAAGAAAATACAACTTAATATATCCGAAGAATTCCGGACAAACTCAAATGCGGGGTCCATAAATCAGTTTTTTACTGAATTGGGGCTGAATTATAAATTAAATAAATATTTCAGTATTGGTGGTAATTACCGGTTCATCAAAAAAAGAGAGGACGACGATCAGTTTTATACCCGAAATAGATTTTATGGCGATCTTGAATTCAAACTTCCTTTAAAACGATTCGAGTTCAATTATCGCTTCAGGTTTCAAAAGCAGAAAAATAAATTTGCCGAATATGAAATTGACCTCGAACCCATTTTCATAAACCGGCATAAGTTTGAACTTGAATACAATATTCCGGGTTCTAAACTAACTCCTTCAGTTTTTTACGAAAGATTTTTCCGTACATATACTTCGAAAGCTTACGAAGCAGTAAGTGTAAGGTATGGACTTGGTCTCAGCTATAAATTTAACAAGAAACATGCTATATCAGCAGGCTATTTTGTAGATAAAGATCTGGTTCCCAATGTGGAATATTTAAGAGTATTATCTTTTGGATACCGTTTCAACCTGAAGTAATCATTCCAAAATTTACGCTTAGGTAATTTTTATCCATCTTTTCCCACAGATCCATCAATCCCAAGTATTTGCCATTTATATAGACAGCAATAGACAAATGGATAGTAAGATTTGCCGGTAACTTAAATTTGTAAGGATTATGTATATTATCGGAAAGAATAAAATATTTGATTGTGGCTGCCTTGCTACCCTTGTTATACAATTCGATATAACCCGGAAAATTGAAGGTTTCCCTGTCAAAAAAGGCATTCACATTAGATGCGAAAATTTCGTTAATTACAATTTGTGAAAAAAGGGAGGTTTTGAAAAGAATAAAAAGCAAGAAAACGAAAAAACTTTTCCTCATGAGATAAAAATGTCCTGATTTTTACGTAAAGATATCATTTATGTTTTCTGTCATTAAATATCTTTTCGAATGATAAAGTCAACCGCTTATTATTTGCAGAATTGTTCTTTTGTTAGCAAATTTATATAAAATCAAACAAAGCTTCTATGGATGTAAATCAAATTATGACCGGCATAACGAAACGCTATCCCGGCGAACTGGAATACCACCAGGCAGTGCATGAAGTGCTTGAATCAATTCAGGAAGTTTATAATGCTAACCCTCAGTTCGAAACGGCTAATATTATAGAACGACTCATTGAACCCGACAGAATATTATCTTTCAAAGTTCCCTGGATGGACGACGAAGGGAAAGTACACGTTAACCGTGGTTATCGGGTACAGTTTAACAACTCAATCGGTCCTTACAAAGGTGGATTGCGTTTCCACCCCAGTGTTAACCTGAGTATTTTAAAATTTCTGGGGTTCGAACAAATATTTAAAAACAGTCTTACCACACTTCCTATGGGAGGGGCAAAAGGCGGTTCGGACTTTGACCCAAAAGGTAAATCGAACAACGAAGTCATGCGGTTTTGCCAGTCGTTTATGCTCGAACTCTGGAAGATAGTAGGACCAGAAACTGATGTTCCGGCAGGTGATATAGGAGTTGGTGGCCGTGAGATAGGATTTTTATATGGAATGTACAAAAAGCTTACACACGAACACAATGGTGTACTTACAGGAAAGGGTATCAACTGGGGCGGAAGCCTTATTCGTCCTGAAGCTACAGGTTTTGGTGTAGTGTATTTTGCAAGTGAAATGCTGGGAACTCTGGGAGAATCCTTTAAAGGGAAAACAGTGGCCATTTCAGGATTTGGGAATGTTGCCTGGGGAGCCGTAAGAAAAGTTACTGAGCTTGGGGGTAAAGTTGTTACCATTTCCGGTCCCGACGGCTACATCTACGATAAAGATGGGATATCGGGCGAAAAAATCGATTACATGCTTGAACTTCGCGCAAGCAACGAAGATATTGCCAGCCCATATGCCGAAGAATATCCAGAAGCTGAATTTATTGCAGGCAAACACCCGTGGGAGGTAAAATGCGATATTGCTCTGCCTTGCGCTACTCAGAATGAGCTGAACAAGGACGATGCTGAAAACTTAATCAAAAATGGTTGCATCTGTGTTTGTGAGGGCGCCAATATGCCTTGCACACCCGAAGCAATTCACCTGCTTCAGAACAGTAAGTTGCTTTTTGCTCCCGGTAAGGCTGCCAATGCCGGGGGCGTTGCAACCTCAGGCCTGGAGATGTCTCAAAATTCCATGAAACTTAACTGGAACAAGGATGAGGTTGACATGCGTCTGCACCAGATTATGATAAAAATACATGAATCGTGTATGAAATATGGTAAAAACCAAAGCGGGTATATCGATTATGTAAAAGGAGCCAATGTTGCAGGCTTTCTTAAAGTTGCCAATGCCATGCTCGATCAGGGCATCATTTAAAAACAGACATAAGATTGTCCAGTTATAATGTTTCTGGAAATACTGATAAATAATTAACTACTACTAACTTTAAAAGCACATGGGAATCAATCCATGTGCTTTTTTTAATTCAAATACCAATAATTAATGGTGTTTAATTCGAAATTCGTTAATGCTTATGCGTTTCAAACTTTAAGACGAGTGCAAAACACGGAGGTAAATTAAACTTAAAAACCGAATCTTTAAATGTCAGGGTTTCACCGCTTAACAGGTCGGTACACGAAACAGGCCTGCCACTTCCGGCAAAGGAACCGGGATCAATTGATATATCCTGAGATGCTTGTATATCGAAGTTACACACAATAAGAAAACCTGTTGCATTTACCTCGCTTTCCTGCCTGTAGACAGCTATTACGGCATGATGATCATTATCCACAAAACGGCAGTTCCCACCATGCCGAAATGCGGAATATCCCTGCAGAATGGCATTTACCCGTGTAATAAAATTGCCGAATCTGGCTTCGTTGGGGAACTGCATTTTGGGTTTTTTGCCAATAAAATCTATCTTTTTTTCAAGACCAAACTCAACACCCTGAATTATTCCCGTAGCACCTGTACCCATCAAAGCAGCAGCTATATATCGAGGAAATGTGGAGTCGACACTGCAAAACTCCTGAGCTGGTGTCCCTGAGCGTGCGAAGTAACCGGCATAAAAAAACGCAGATGATCCGATAGGCGATGAATATATTTAAGGTATTCGCGGAGTTTGGGTACGAATTTATAATCCCAGGGAGTAGCCAGATTAAGATTTAATCCCCATTGCAGACCAGTTTTTATCAATGTGGCCTCATCAGTAAAATACTCAGCGAGAACACCTACCGATGGATAAACGGTATGCAGGGTATCTGCCAGCGCCTGAACAAAAGCAGGATTACTGCTGTGCAAATTATCGAAACGAAGAAACCCGCCGGTGATATTGGCGTATTTAGCCCAGAAAAGCATGTATCGGGTCATATAATCCCAAATTTCGGTCCGGATGGCCTCAGATGGATGATCGTAATTTATTAGAACCAGATCGTCCCAGTAATGCCAACCGGTATCGGATAAATATTTAGCACGCTGAAGTCCGTCGGGTTGACAGGGATCGTGTATGATCCAGTCGGGAGCTTGTTTGGCTATTTTACTATGTACTCCCACATGATTAAGTACCAGGTCGAAACACAGTTTAATATCCAGGCTCCTGGCAGCCTCAACAAAGTCATCCAGTTGTGCCAACCCGTCTTTAGGTGATGTTTTATCGAGATACCGGGGATCGATATTGAAAAGATCTTTTGCTGAGTATGGACTATCGGAGGTGTCGAGTGTAGTCAATGGCAATAAATGAACAGCATTGAACCCCATTGCACGAATACGTTTAAGGTCAGCTGTCCAGTCGGCCAGGGTACCGGATACATTTGGAATGATAGTATAAAGACACAAACCGTTTACCTGTGGGGGATCAATAAGTACCCATGCAATCGGTCAACAGCATCCCGGATCCAACTAACACCGTTAATCGAAAGAGAACTCTGCAACGGAAAGAGTGAAGCCCAGGTTTTTAGTGCCATAACCTTACATATCCATGTACGCGAATCAACGCTTGTAAAGGGTACGGTATTCCATGTTTCGCCATTAACAGAATTCATTGTGGTTAACAGGTTAACACGCACAGTTCCGATAAATGGCGCATCCCACGCAATACCAATGGAAGGGTAATCGACTGGCCCTGAAATGCCCTCGAATAACTTTGCCGTCCTGTTGGGTACGACCTGTGTATTTTCCCGGGTATTGGCCGAAGCTGGGGACGGTGAGGTAAAACGGTATATTTGTTGTAAAACAGACATAATTTCTTTTAGTTTTGACAAAAGTTCTTGGAACAGGTTTTTATTTAAAATCATTACCTGTTAGGTTTATTTACTTTTAGGATTAGGTTGAATTCTGGGGAAGATGACAATCCTGCCCGTTTAAAGCACTTTCTGTAACATCCCCTCTCATCTTTTCTCCTGCATTGATTAATGAAGTACAATGTATTAAAAAAAATTTAACTGAATTGAAAATTATGTCATAAATTTTGAGAAAGCTTTGATCAATAAATGGTTGACCTTACCTGTCATTTATTCGATTTCCACCTGCGACCTATCACCGCTATTGCCGGCGATCTTATTAATCTTACCCATTTTTTGAATGGTTTCCTTATATTGCTCGGTAAAATAGCAATACGAAAGCTGCTGTTTCGGCACATCATATACATACCATTCGGGAAATCCACAGTCGGTGGCATTATGCAACAGTATTTTCCCAAAACAAAGGCCTGTGTATTTGCGACTGAAACTATAATTACACACGCGGGGTATATGCGTTCTCTTGGTAACAAATCCGCCAGGACCGATATAATAAAAACTGCTATCCGTATCAAAAACAAGCGCACGGTTTAAATCCAGGTCGCATATGGCATGGATATGTTCCAATTTCAGGATTACCCTCTTTTGGGAATCGTAACGATTAAAAAAGTAAAATTTATTATTCAGTCCGTAATAGGCAAGTGTCATGGAATCGCGGTATTGAATTACCTTAAGGGAACACAAATCCTTGACAACTGGCGAAAATTCCATATTTTGTAAGCACTCGCTCATCATACTTTCGTTTAAACGGTAATGTTTGGAGCCACGACCCGAATCCAGAATCTGATTCTTTTTGATAAACTCATAATTTTTCAATCCAAATTCCATCAAAGCCAAAATAGTATCGGGGTTAAGCTTATAGGCCCAAATAGTAATTTTCAGGGCGGGAAGTTCTTTCTTTTTTCCTTTTTTCACTGATTTGTCGCTAATTTCTGTTTTCCCAGAACTGATGCTATATTCAGTTTTAATTGCAACAGGGGAATAGTAAAAATCCAGTCTAAGGTGCAAATCAGAAGCCGATTCAGCAAAATAACGGTTACATAATTCAGCTGTTTGAAATGCGTGATTAATGAATTCGTCATTATAAAAGATAGTGGCCAGCTGCGCCTCAACTCTGCCAAAATCTCTGTAATAATGGATCTGTTTATTTGCTTTTGTTTCGAAACTCAGCATGCATAACAGCAAAATTGTAATATGGACCGATGGTTTCAATGTTTTTTGGCTGATTATTTTTCAAATATACATTTTTCAACATCATCTGCTAAAAAAACCAATCAATTTCATAAGTTTGAACTCCTGTACACATTATCGTATTCATGAAGTTCATCTGAAACCAATATTGCTGGCATCTACCATTGAGGTAGCTGATGGTGAAACTAGAACAACCAGTTTATTGAATTGTTAACTTAAAAAACTCCAGATATGAAAACCCGAAAAACACTAAATCCCTTTCTTATCCTGATGATAACTATGATTTGCTTGCAGAAGCGGAAGATTTTATGGAAGATGTATTGATTCGTTTCAATTTAATTCCTTATAAACTAAATTATTGAAAATTATTACTATAATTAGCATTTAGAAACAGACTATTCAAATTGATACAAAATATGGTGGATTTCAAAACATCACTTGATTTATCTTCCGAAATACA